>CALMOL010000211.1:0-16526 GCA_937871685.1 uncultured Verrucomicrobiota bacterium | reverse complement strand
CCCCGCTACCCGTTTTCCTGACCAATCGACCGGGTTTTCCCGCGCAGGAGATTTTACAACTCCCCCCTTCACCGCTACCGCTTCCGCCCGCATGACGCTGGATTCCCCCGCTCCGCCCGCGCCGCCGAAGTTCCGGCGCATCGTCTTGAAGATTTCCGGCGAGGCCCTGCGCGAGGTCGGAGCCAAGGACAACATCTCGCCGGAGATCGTTCAGGCGATGGCGCGGCAGATTCAGGCCGTCCATCGCCTCGGCATCGAGACGGCCGTGGTCGTCGGCGGCGGAAACATCTGGCGCGGGCTGGCCGGCGCGGGCCGCGGCATGGACCGCACCACGGCCGACTACATGGGGATGCTCGCCACCGTGATCAACGGCATGGCGCTCCAGAGCGCGCTGGAGCAGATCGGCGTGGCCACGCGCGTGCAGACGGCCATCGAGATGAAGAACGTGGCCGAGCCCTTCATCCTGCGCCGCGCCACCACGCATCTGGAGCGCGGCCGCGTGGTGATCTTCGTGGCGGGCACCGGCAACCCGTATTTCTCCACCGACACCACCGCCGCACTGCGCGCCTCGGCGATCGGCGCGCAGATGATTCTCAAGGCCCCCAAGGTGGACGGCATCTACGACTCCGATCCGGTGAAGAACCCAGGCGCCAAGCGCTACGACCGCGTCACGTATGCCGAGTGCCTGGCCAAGCGCCTCCAGGTGATGGACTCGACGGCGTTCTCGCTCTGCCAGGACAACCGCATCCCCATCATCGTCTTCGACATGGGCCAACCGGACAACATCCTGCGCGCCGTCCGCGGCGAGCCCATCGGCACGCTGGTCACGGCGTAGTCCATTTTCGATCTCGCTTGTCTCACTCGCTGACGGCGGCCGGCGGGTAGTCGGCCGCAGGCCTTGGAGTGCGGCGGCAACCGTCAGCGCGACACCGCCTTCGGATCGAAGCGGCGGCCCGCGCGCAAAGGCGGCGTGGCGCGGTCGCTTCCCGCCGGCCGCGGGATCGAGGCGAACGGAAGCGTTCCTTGCATTTTCGCGTCCGCCGCCCTCGCTTCGCTCAGGGCCAGCAAGGACGGGATCATCCGCCTCGGCCCGTCGGGAAGTCCTGGCTGGTGCCCCAGCGCCTTCGTCTGGCCTCTGCTCCTTCTGGCAAGAGGTCGGGTAACCGGCTTTGCGCGTCTTTCCGAAGACCAAAATGGTCCTTCGGAAGACCGGCGAGGTCCTCCGGAGGATGAAATCCGTCTTCCAGAAGACCGAAATGGTCCTCGGGAAGACGAAACTTATCCTCCGGAAGATCAATTTGGTCCTCCTGAGGATGAGCCGGGTCTTCCGGAAGACCCAAATCGTCTTCCCGAAGACCGAGTCGATCTTCCAGAAGACCAAATTTGTCTTCCAGAAGACCATTTTGGTCCTCGGGAAGACCCGCGCGTTCTTCCGCCGGATCACAAAGGTCCTGCGCCGAGGCGTTTCAAGTCTCCTTTTGCCCAGCGGTTTCCTGCGCCCCGGAGCGCAGGAGCTTGCAAGAAGTCCTTGCGGCAGGCGGCGCCAGGAACTGACGCCGGGCAGGTCACGCCACGCGCCTGGCCTTCGCGGGCGGCCGGACGGCCTTGGCGTCCTCCGCGGCGAAGCGCACCACGAGGTCGCGCCAGCGCGTGGCGGGAGCGCGCTCGCCCTCGGGCCACAGCTCCAGGTGATCGGTCCATTCCACCACGGGCACCGGGCGACGCTTCGGGCGGCCAAGCAGGGCGAGGAAAAGGTTCGCCACCGCGTCGCGCTTGCGGCGGCGCCGCGTCGCGTCGGCGGGATTGCGCCACGCCACGCAGCGGTCGATCCCGCCCACGAATTCCCAGCCCGACGCCCGGCTCCAGCGGCGCTCCGGCTCGGGCAGCGCCCCGTCGGCCAGCAGCGGCTGCACGGCAATGAGGGGACCGCGCGTCAAGCCGAGGAACAAGGCCAGTGCGTCGCCCTTCTTCTTCCGCAGCACGCCCATGCGCTTGGCGGTGAAAGGCAGCTTCTCGCCGTTCAGCAGGATCGTGCCGTGCTCGTGGTCGATCTTCGCCACGCCGGGGGAAAGCAGCTTTTCTTTCATCAGGCGGCAGCGTCCGACCGCCCCTGGCGATTGCAACCCCCCGCCCCGCGCTGACGCAGGGCGCGCCACTTTTTTCGCGCGGGCGTGGAAAACCCCCGCGCCTTGCATACCATCCGCCGCCCATGGAACCCACGGCTTCCCCCGCCGAGCCCGCCGCCTGCCACACCGGCATCGCCGGGCTCGACCTCATCCTCGGCGGCGGCCTCCCGCGCGACCGCTTCTACCTCGTGATCGGCGATCCCGGCGTGGGCAAGACCACGCTCTCGCTCCAGTTCCTCCTCGCCGGGCGCGACGCCGGCGAGTCCACGCTCTACGTCACGCTTTCCGAGACCAAAGAGGAGATCCAGGCCGTGGCCCGCTCGCACGGGTGGGACCTCTCGAAGGTCCACGTTATCGAGCTCTCGGCCATCGAGCACCAGCTCTCGGACAGCGGCCGCTCTACGCTTTTCCATCCCTCGGAGGTCGAGCTGACCGAGACCACCCGCGTGATCCTCGACGAGGTGGAGCGCATCCGCCCGCAGCGGCTCGTGTTCGACTCGCTTTCCGAGCTGCGCCTCCTTGCCGGCGATCCGTTGCGCTACCGCCGGCAGCTCCTCGCGCTCAAGCAGTTCTTCGTCGGCCGCCAGTGCACCGTGCTGATGCTCGACGACCGCGTGGACGTGAGCCGCGACCTGGAGGCGCAGAGCATCGCCCACGGCGTGATCATGCTCCAGAACCTCGCCCCGGAATTCGGCGGCGAGCGCCGCCGGCTGCGCGTGATCAAGCTGCGCGGCGTGGCCTTCCGCGGCGGCTATCACGATTACTTGCTCCAGCGCGGCGGGCTGGCCGTGTTTCCCCGGCTCGTGGCCGCCGAGCAAAATCCCGCGCCGCTTTCCGGCCAGCTCGCCTCCGGCGTCCCGGGCCTGGACGCGCTGCTCGGCGGCGGCCTGGACCTGGGCACTTCCAATCTCATCATCGGTCCTGCCGGCACCGGCAAGACGGTGATCGCCACCACCTTCGCCGTCGCGGCGGCCTCGCGCGGGCAGCGCGTGGAGGTCTTCACCTTCGACGAGACGCGCGGCGTCTTCCTCGCCCGCGCGCGGCTGCTCGGGCACGACCTCGTGGCCCACCTCGAGTCCGGCGCCATGCGGCTGCACCAGCTCGATCCCGCGGAGCTTTCGCCCGGCGAGTTCGCCCACCGCGTGCGCGAGGGCGTGCGCGGCGGCGTGAAGCTGGTCATCATCGACAGCGTCAACGGCTACCTCGCCGCCATGCCCGATGAGCGCCACCTCGGCCTGCACCTCCACGAGCTGTGCGCGTTCTGCTCCCAGTCCGGCGCGGCCAGCCTGATGCTCGCCGAGCAGTCGGGCGTGATCGGCATGATGCAGAACCAGGTGGACGTCACCTACCTCGCCGACACCGTGGTCATGATGCGCCACTTCGAGGCCGGCGGCGAGATCCGGCAGGCCATCTCCATGGTCAAGAAGCGCTCCGGCGCCCACGAGCGCTTCATCCGCGAGATGCGCATCGATTCCCGGGGCCTGCGCGTCGGCGAGCCGCTGCATTCCTTCCGCGGCGTGCTGACGGGCACGCCCATTTACGAGGGCCGGGGCGATCAAATGATGCCCTCTCGCAATGCCCCAGCCGTCTGATGGTCCCGTCCTGATCCTTGCGCCCACCGGGCGCGACGGCATCCTGGCGGCCCAGACGCTCGGCCGCGCCGGCCTCGCCTCGTGCGCGTGCCGCGACCTCGGCGAGCTGGCCGAGGCCATCGGCCCCGCGGCCGGCGCGGTGGTCCTCGCGCAAGAGGCCCTGGAAGGTGCCAGCGTGGACGCCCTGCTCGCCCGGCTGGGAGCGCAGGAGCCGTGGTCGGACCTGCCCGTGCTGCTGCTCACCGCGGCCGAGGGGCGCGGGCGCCCCGGCCCCGCGGCCGCCGCGGTCCTCGCGCCGGCCACCTTCGTCACGCTGCTCGAGCGGCCCTTCCGGACGGCCACGCTGGTCTCGGCGGTGGAGACCGCGCTGCGCGCCCGGCGGCGCCAGTGGCAGGTGCGCGACCTCCTGGTGCAGCGTCGCGCCGACGAGCGCGCCCTCCACGAGAGCGAGGAGCGCCTGCGCGTGGCCACCGAGTCGGCCGGCGTGGGCACCTGGGATCTTTCCCTGGGCGATGGCCGCCTCGTGTGGAACGACCATTGCCGCGCGCACTTCGGGCTGCGCCCCGGCGAGCCGGTGGACATGGATCGCTTCTACGCCGGCCTTCATCCCGAGGACCGGGCGCCCACCGAGGCCGCCGTGCGGGGGGCGATGAATCCAGAGGGGCCCGGCCGCTACGCCGTGGAATACCGCACGGTCAGCCCGCAGGACGGAGGCCTGCGCTGGATCGCCGCCACCGGCCGCGCCGTGTTTGACCACGCCGGCCGGCCGGCGCGCTTCTCCGGCACCACGGTGGACATCACCGAGCGCAAGCGCGCTGAGCTGGGCTTGGCCGAGGCGCACCGCTTCCTCCACTCCGCCATGGACGCGCTCACCTCGCACGTCGCCGTGCTCGACCACGAGGGAAAGATCCTGGCCGTCAACGCGGCGTGGCGCCGCTTCGCCGACGAGAACCGCTACGGCGGCGAGAACTACGCCATCGGCTCCAACTACCTGCGCGAGGGCTCCGCCACCACCGGCGAGTGCGTGGAGCCGGACCCGATCATCGCCGGCCTGCGGGACGTGATGGAAGGCCGGAGCGAGGAGTTCGAGTGGGAATACCCCTGCCACTCCCCCACCGAGCAGCGCTGGTTCGTGATGCGCGTGTCGCCCTTCCATGGCGGCCCGCCGCCGCGCAAGGTGGTGGTGGCGCACGAGAACATCACCCCGCGCAAGCTGGCCCTCCTCGACCTGGAGCGCGCCAAGGAGGAGCTGGAGTCCGCCAACGCCGCCAAGGATCACTTCCTGGCCATGCTCTCGCACGAGCTGCGCACGCCGCTCACCCCGGTCCTTCTTTGCCTGGCCGGCCGCGCCGGGGATGACGCGCTGCCCGCCGACCTGCGCGAGGACCTGGCGATGATCCGCCGCTGCGTGGAGCTGGAGGCGCGGCTCATCGACGACCTGCTCGACCTCACGCGCGTGGCGCGCGGCAAGCTGGAGCTCCACGCCGAGCCGGGCGACGCGCACGCCATCGTGCGCGCCGCCGTCGAGATCTGCGCGGCCGGCGACGACGCGCGCGGGCGCCCGCCGGTGGAGCTGCGCCTGGAGGCGCGGGAGCACCACGTCCAGGCCGACCGCGCCCGCCTCCAGCAGGTTTTTTGGAACCTCGTCAACAATGCGCTCAAGTTCACCCCCGACGGCGGGCGCGTCGCCGTGCGCACCCACAACCCGCGTCCCGGCTGCCTCGCCCTGGAGGTGCGCGACGAGGGCATCGGCATCGCGCCGGGGCGCATCGGGGAGTTGTTCGGGGCCTTCGAGCAGGGAGGGCGCGCCGTCACGCGGCGCTTCGGCGGGCTGGGGCTGGGGCTGGCGATCTCCAAGGCGCTCGTGGACCTGCACGGCGGCCGGATCTTCGCGGCGAGCGAGGGGATCGGCCACGGCTCCGTCTTCACCGTGGAGCTGGATACCCGGACCCCGCCGAGGTCCGAGGCCGCGCGCAGCCCGGAGGGTGAGGTGGGCGACGCGCGTCCGCTGCGCGTGCTGCTCGTCGAGGACAACGCGCCAACCCTCTCGGCGCTCTCGCGCCTGCTGCGCCGCGCGGGCCACGAAGTGCGCGGCGCTTCCAGCTTGGGCGAGGCGCGCGAGGCGATGGCGGACGAGTCCTTTGACCTCCTGCTTTCCGATCTCGGCCTGCCCGATGGCTCCGGCATCGATCTCGTGCGCGAGGGCGGCGAGCGACTCCCGCCGACGCGCATCGCGCTGAGCGGCTACGGCATGGAGGCGGACGTGCGCGCGTGCCTGGATGCCGGCTTCCAAAGCCACGTGACCAAGCCCGTGGACTGGCCGCGTCTCGTCCGAATCATCCGCGAGCTCACGGCGGCGCGCCCGCCAGCGGGGTTGTAGAGGCGGCTCTGTCCGCGAATGCGGACGTGCCGCCTCTACAACCTTCGCCCTCGCACCCGGCCTCACGGCCCCGTCTTTGTCGTCGGCGTGATGTCGTAAAGCGACAGGCCCGGGCGCAGTGGCAATGGCTCGGTCGTCTCGGAGGTCCAGAGCAGCCGCGTTTCCCGCGCGAGGCGCAGGTAGAGCTCGCGGCGCTTTTGGTAGGCGTCGGCTGCTCCCGGCGCGGGACGCTTGTGTGTTTCCAGAAAACGGCGCGAGCCATACCAGCACACGACAATGTGCGTGAAGCCCTGCGCACGCAGTTCCTCCAGCGGCCCCCAGTCCGCCGCGGATTCCGCGTAGGCGAGGCGGCGCAGCGGCAACGCCGCCTCGCCCGGCCGCAGCACCTGGAGATAGGCCAGCCGGTCCTGCATGATGGCGCTTGAAGCGGGCACGTTGGCGCGAATCCAGGCGCGCAGCTCGCTCCGGTCGTCCCGGCCGAATCCGCGCTCGACCGAGACCGCGCGCGGGGCCACGAGGAAAGTCACGGCGAGGACCACCGCCACGCCGGCGGCGCCCGCGAGGGGCGGCGCGCGTCTTTCCAGGAAGGCGCGGAGCATCCGCGCCACATCCGCCCAGCCCGCCGCCGCGGCCACGGCGGCGACCATCGTCACCGGCAGCAGGTAGCGCACGGCCGTGGTGGCGGAAAACGAGAACACCGCGATCAGCGCGAGGGGCAGGCTCGCGAGCAGCCAGCGATCGGCCTGCGCGCGCCACGAGGGAAAGCCGCGCCCCCACGCCCGCCATCCGAGCGGCAGGCCGAGGAGCACGGCAAGGGGCGCGTAAAGGAGGAAGATCCCCACGGCGATGAGATGCGGCACGCGCGTGCCCACAGCGCTGTTGCCCAGGACCACCACCTGGCCGGTAAAGTTGAGCGCCGCGCGGAACTCGTCCAGGTGCCGCAGAATGAAGCCGACGTTCAGCGCGGCCCACGCGCCGAGCGCGGCGAGGATCACCAGGCCTAGCCGGCGCGCGCGCCGGACTCCGGGCAGCAGGCATTCCAACGCCAGCGCGTGGGCCAGCGCGACAAAGCCGATGTGCTTCGTCGAGGCGGCAAAGCCCGCGGCGAGGCCGAGCGCGAGCGACCATCCCATCCGCGGGGATCGCGCCCGCGCCGCGCTGGCGGCCAGCGTGAGCGCGAGGCCAAGGGCGAGGAGCGGATCTTCCTTGAAGTAGTGCGAGGCGAGCAGGCCGTGCGGGTTGGCGACGAGCAGCCCGGCCGCGAGGACGGCCGCGAGCGGCCCGCCGTAGAGGCCGGCGAGGAGCGTGAGGATGGCATTCGCCGCGGCGAGTGCGCCCGCCGAGAGCGTGCGCCCGATGCGGGCCACGGCGGCGGGATCATCCGGCCGCGCCGACGCGCGCCGGAGCGCGTCCACCGCCTCGAGCATGAGCGGCGGATGGTGAAAATTCCGCTCGCCGGAGAGGACCTGGGCCACCTTGTCCGGCTCGTCCGCATGATAGAGCGCGGGGAAGTCGTTCCGCCAAAGCCCGAGCGCGAGCGTCGCCGCGAAGGCGGCAAGCGCGGCGAGGAGAGCGGGCCAGCGGGGCAATCGTTGCATTCAGGGGCGCGGGCGCTCGCTCAGGCAGGCGCCACGACGAGGCGGCGCCTTCGCGCGAAGGCCGCACCTTTCAAGGAACGGGAAGGAACTGGCAACCCGCCGGCCTCAATTCTCCTTTTCCGCCGCCGCGGCCTCGCGCTCCTTGTCGCCGCGCTGGCGCTTCACGTCCTCGGGCTCCACGTCCTCGTATTGCTTCCCGGTCATCGCGGTGAGCACGGAGTCGGGCAGGAAGCGGCGCGAGAAGATCATCGCCTTGTTCAGGGCGCCCGAGATGCGCACGCGCTCGCCGGCCATCACGGCGTCGTAGCCGTCCTTGGCCACGTCCTGCGGGGCGGCGAGGTTGGCCTTTTGGAAGGCGAAGGATTCCTCCATGTCCGCCTTGGCGAAGAAATCGGTGTCCACCGGGCCGGGGCAGAGCGCGGTGACGGTCACCGGCGTGTCCTTCAATTCCGTGGCCAGCGCCTCGCTCCACGAGAGCACGGCGGCCTTCGAGGCGTGGTAGGTCGCCTGGAGCGGGCCGGCGATGTAGCCGGCCACCGACGCCGTGTTGAGGATGCGGCCGCGGCCGCGCGCGAGCATCGGCGGCAGGAAGAGCTTGGTGAGCCGCATGGGCGCCTCCACGTTCAGGCAAAGGATCGAGAGGTCCGTCTCGATGGGAATCTCCCACCAATTCCCGCGCTGGCCGTGGCCGGCGTTGTTCACGAGGATCTCGACTTCGATGCCCTCGCGGTGCAACTCGTCGAAGATTTCCTGCGCGGCTTCCGGGCGCTCCAAGTCCTTGGCGATCACGCGCGCGGTGACGCCGTGCTTCGCTTGAAACTCCTCGGCCGCCTGGCTCAGCTCGGACTCGACCGGCGCGACGATGACCAGCGGGTGCCCGTGCCGGGCGAACTCGTGGGCGAGGTGCAGGCCGATGCCGGACGAGGCGCCGGTGATGAGGGTGGTTTGGTTGTTCATGTGCCCGCGAAAACGCCCGCCGCCCGTGCGATGGCCCGTTCCGTGACGCGCCCCGATGAATTTATCCGGCCGTTCCCGGCGGGTGCTTCGATCCCGCTGATCATGAGCGCTACTAATTCTTCCCCCCAAGCATCTTCCTCCGACGCCGCGGCGTCCGAAAACATCCAGGTCAGCGTGCCGACGCAAAAGGCCGCCGGCGCCGCGACCGGCGCGGTGATCGGCGCGCTCGCGGCCGGCCCCGTTGGCGCGGTGATCGGCGGCGTGGTCGGCGCGCTGGTGCCATCCTCGGGCGCGAAGAAGTCCAAGGGCTCGGCCACCCCGAAGAAGGCCGCTCCGAAAAAGGCCGCCAGCTCGTCGTCCAAGCGCGGCGGGGCGAAGCCCGCGGGCGCGGCGGTGAAGAAGGCCGGGCGCGCGGTCGCCTCCGCGGCGAAGACCGCCGGCCGTGGCGCGGCCAAGGCTGGCAAGGGCTTGGCGTCCGCGGCGCGCTCGGCGGGTCGGGGCGTCGCCAAGGGCGCGAAGAAGGCCGGGGGCGCCATTTCTTCCGCCGCGAAAAAGGCGACCCCGGCGAAGGCGACCGCCAAGAAGGCGCCGAAGCGCGCCGCCGCCCCGGCGAAGCGTTCCCCAGCCCCGAAGGCTCCCGCTCGCGGGGCAAGCGGCAAGAGCCCGGCCGCGGCGGGAAGAAGTCCCGCTGAACTGGCGCGGGCACGTCCGGCCGGCGAGGCCACCCGGCCGCGATGTGACGCACAGACGGGCGTCCCCGCCCTTGCCTGGCGGTGTCTCCTGCGAGGAACTTCGATTCCTCCTCCATGCCTTCCTCGCCGCGTCTCTCGGGAGCCTCCCGGCTCCGCGCAGGGTCGTTGCTCCCGGCTTGGCCGCCGCCCGCGGTGAACGTGCTCGTGGCGCTCACGATGGCGCTGTGGGCCGCGCAGGGTGTGCTCGGGATCTGGGAAGGGACCTGGACCATCGGCGCGCCGCCGCGGCCCGCGGGCCACGCGCTCCACGCGCTGCTCGTCGGCGCGGAATGGCCCGGCCCCCGGGAGAACGCCGGCGCGCTTTCCATCGAGGCCCTGCGCGCCGGCCGGTGGTGGACGCCCGTCACGCATCTTTTCCTTCACGCCGGGCTCCTGCACGCGGGCGGCAACGCGCTGGTGCTGTGGCTCTTCGGCCGGCCCGTGGAGGCGATCCTGGGGCGGCGGATGCTCCTCGCGCTGTGGCTGGCCGGCGGCGCGCTCGGCGCGCTGATCGCGCTTGCGGTGGCGCCCGGCGCGACCGTGCTCGGCGGCTCCGCGGCGGCCGGCGCGGTGCTCTTCGCGATGGTCACCATGCTGCCCTAGCTGGACTTGCGCGCGCTCATCCCCGGTCTCGGCCGGCTGCCGGTAGCGTTGCGCGCGCGGCTTTTTGGCTGGTGCTGCCTTGGGGCATGGCTCCTCCTGCCGCTGTTCCTGCCGGGCGAGAGCAATGCCCAGCACGGCGAGGCGCTCGCGCATGCCGCGGGCGCGGTGGCCGGCTGGACGGGCGCGCGGATGCTGGGTTTCGGGCGGCGGCGGCGCGCGCCTGCCACCCTGGCCCTGCGACCGCGGGGGCGCTTCTCGGAGATGGATTTACTCCTGCCAAACTCGATGTCGTTGCGGCCGCAAACGCGTGCGGACCAGCCCGCGGGACTGCCCCCGGCGGATTTCGTGCGCGAGGTGGCGGACCCAATCCTTGAGAAGCTGGCGAGCGGCGGCTGGGAATCGCTCACGCCGCGCGAGCGCGCGCTGCTCGCCGAGGCAAGCCGCCGCCTGCGGGACCGGGCCTGAGGGCAAAGCCTATCGAACGGCCGGGCCGGTCGGCCGTTTGGTGGAGGGGCGACTCTATCCGCGCAGCGGGCGTGCCGCTTGCGACTCCTTTGGTCGGGTAGCGGCCACCCAGGGAAGAAACGAGAGGCGGCGCGCGCGCTGCGCAGACAAGGCCGCTCCCACAATTCCGTTGAAACAAAACGCCCGGCGGCCCGCAGAACGGGCGGCCGGGCGCTTGGGAAGGAAGGCGACGATCAGGCGCGGCGGCGGCGCATCAGCGCGAGCAGGCCGGCGCCACCGAGGGCGCAAAGGGCCACCGAGCCGGGCTCCGGAACCGCCCGGATAGCGATGTCGGAAACGGAGGCGGTGCCGATGGCGCCGGTGGCGAAGCTGCCGATCAGCGTGAAGGCGCCGGTGGCGAGGTTCACGGAGTAGAGAGCGTTTTGATTGGCGGTGTTGAAGACGTTGGCGAAGGCAGCGCCGGTGGCCTGGGAGATGTCCATGTCCATGATGCCGGTGTTGCCGGCGACGATTCCGGTGACGCCGATATTGAAGACGACGCCGCCGTTCGGGGAGGGAGTGCCGTTGAGCCCGCCCATGGTAACGAGGCGGTCGTTGATGTATTCGTAGCCGTAGAGGGTCGTGACCGTCGCGCCGGCAAAGTTGTTCGTGTAAGCCGCCGCGGTGAAGCGCGGCGTGCCCGTCAGGCCGGTGGAGGCGTCATAGGTCGCGTTCGTGTCGGTGGCCGCGATGGTGCCGTCGTTCGGGTTGAGCCGAAAGTTCTGGCCGTCGTAGCGCACAATGCGGATGCGGTCGGCCACCGGGTTGAAGTCGAAGCCGAACTGGGCGGCGGTCGTGGTGCCGGTCACCGTCGAGGCCGGCAGGGTGAAGCCGGTGCCGACCGCGGTGAGGCCGCCGGTGCCGAGGTTCACCGTGTAGAGCTGGCCGGCGAACGTGGTGGCGTTGTAGCCCATGAGGTAGAGCTGGCCGTTGGCCGGGCGAAAGTCCATGCCGCCAACGGACTGGCCGGCAGGCAGGCCGATGCTGCCAATGATCGACTGGGTGCCAGGCGTGGCGGTGTCGAACGAGAAGAAGGAGCCGGCGGTGGTGACGCCGTAGGAAAGTTCGGCCGAGGCGGGCGCGGCGGCGAAGCCGAGACCCGCGGCGAGAAGTGGGAGAGCGGAGCGGAGTTTCATGAGGGGCAGGGTGAACAGAAGGACAGACGATGCTTTGAGGCGGTTTCGGCATATCGGGCCGGCGACAGGTGGTCAAGCAAATCGTTCAAATTTTCTCTTACCCGACAATGGGTCGCCGGCTCCTGCCTCGTTTTCCGCGGGGCACGTGGCAACGTCGCGGCGATGAGCTTCCTTCCCCCGCCGGAACTGGCCGCGGCCCTGCGGCGCTCCCCCGCGCCCGACGCCGCCGCGGCGGGCCTGGAGACGATTGCGGAGGCTTGGCGAGCGGCCGGGCGCGGCGAGGGGGAATGGCGCGGGGTGCTGGAGAATTTTCCGCTCGGCCTGGAAGCGTTTGCGCACCTGCTGGCGGTCTCGCCGGTGAGCGTGGAGAAACTCGCGGCCGAGCCGGCCTTGCTCCCGTGGCTCGCGCGGCCGGAGATCACCGCGTCCGACCGAGGCCCGGTGCGAATGGGGCGCGAGCTGGGGGAAATTCGCGGGAGCGACGCGGCCTTTGACCCGAAGCTGCGCGCGCTGCGCCGCCTCCAGCGGCGCGAGCTGCTGCGCATCGCCCTGCGCGAGGTGGCCGGGGCGTCGCCGCTGGAAGCGACCACGCGCGAGCTATCGTCGCTGGCGGAGGTGATCCTCCAGGACGCGCTTGGCGGCTGGCAGAAGGACTGCGCGAGGCGCTGGGGCGGCGCGCCGTCGGCCCCGCTGGCGGTGCTTGCCCTGGGCAAGCTGGGCGGGCGCGACCTCAATTTCTCCTCCGACCTCGACCTCATGCTGCTCTACGGCGAGGACGGCTGGTTCCGCGCGAATTTTTCCTTCCACGAATACCACGCGCGCGTGGCCGAGCGGCTGCTCAAGAGCTTTGCCGCGCATGATCCCGCCGGGCCGCTCTTCCGCCTCGACCTGCGGCTGCGGCCCGAGGGCGTGGACGGCCCGCTGGTGCTCGCGCTGGCCAACGCGGAGAACTACTACGCCGGCCACGGCGAGACGTGGGAGCGCCTCATGCTCGCGAAGGCCCGCGCGGTGGCCGGCGACGTGGAAACGGCCTACGAGTTCGGCCGCCGCGTGCATCCCTTCGTGTGGCCGCGCTCGCTCGCGCCCGACGTGCTCGGCGAGATCGCCGACCTCAAGGCGCGCATCGAGCGCGAATTGCCCGTCGCCGAACTGGCCGCGCCCGGGAGCAACGTGAAGCTCGGGATCGGCGGCATTCGCGAGGTGGAATTCATCGCCGGCGCACTCCAGTTGCTGCACGGCGCGCGCCACGCGTTCCTGCGCCGGCCGAGCACGCGCGAGGCGTTGAACGTCCTGGTGGACCTCGACGTGCTGCCCGGCGACGACGCGCGGCGCCTGGCCGAGGCCTACGGATTCTTCCGCGGCGTGGAGCACCGCCTGCAGATCGAGCGCGAGGCCCAAACCCATTCGCTTCCCGAGGACGCGGCCGCGCTCGGCCGCATCGCTCGCTCGCTCGGGCTGCCGGACGCGGAAGCGCTTTTCGGAGCGCTGGCGGTGCACTCCGGCCGGGTGCGCGCGGTCTTCGAGCGCGTGCTGGGCGCGCCCGCCGCGCCGCGCGGCCCCGGCATGGCGGCGGTGGCGTGGGCCGATCCCGCCGCGGCGGAGAAGAGCCTCGCGCGCCTCGCGGACGGCCCCGCCGGGATGCACACGGCGCCGCGCACGCGCCGGCTTTGGTCACGGCTGGAGCCGGTGCTCGCGCCCCACCTCGCCGCGGCGGCCGATCCCGACGGCACGCTGCGCCGGCTGGTGCGCTTCGTGGAGGCCTACGGCATCCGCTCGATGCTGCTGGAAACGTTGCTCGCGCACCCGCGCCTGCTGGAGCTGCTCGCGCGCACCTTCGACGCGGGCGACTGGCTCGCGCACGTCCTGATCGCGCGGCCGGCGTGGATGGAGGAGATCCTGCGCGGCCCCGGCGGCCTCGACGCGCTGCCGGCCGGTTGCGCACAGCTCGCCGCCGTGCGAGGCGCGCCGGATGCTCCCGCGCTGCGTTTGGCGCAACGCGGCACTTTGCTGCGGCTGGGCTTCCGCGAGGCGGCGGGCCTTGCGCGCGGCGCCACGCTGTGGGGAGAATTGACCACGCTCGCCGAGGCATCGCTGCGACGGCTCGCCGAGCTGGCCGGCGCGGACGGTCGCGTGACGGTGCTGGCGCTCGGCAAGTTCGGCGGGAGCGAGCTGAGCTACGGCGCGGACCTCGACGTGGTGCTCCTCGGCGAAGACACGCTGGCGGCGCAGGGGCTGATGCGCGTGGCCGCCGAGAACGCGCGGGCCGGCGGTCTTTTCCCGCTCGACGCCCGCCTGCGGCCCGAGGGGGCAAACGGACCGCTGGTGGCATCGCTGGAGAGCTACGTGGATTACTTCCAGCGCGGCCGCGCCCAGCCGTGGGAATTCCAGGCCCTGACCAAGGCGCGCGTCCTGCCCGGCGGCCCGCTGGCCGGCGAGGCCGAGGCGACGGTGCGCGGCCTGTGGGAGCGCGCCGGGGAGCGGCCCGACGTGGTGGAGCAGGTCGGCGCGATGCTGGCTCGCGTGACGCGCGAGCGGGCCGGCGGCGGCGGCGTGGAGAACGCCGAGTTCAAAACCGGTGCGGGTGGCCTGATGGCGGCGGAATTCTGCGCGCAGGCGCTCCAGCTTCGTCACCGCGTGTGGGAGCCGGGCACCCTGCGCGCTTTCGTCGCGCTGGAGGCCTCGGGCGCGCTCCGGCCGGACGAGGCCGCCGCGCTCGCGGATGGCTGGAGATGCCTGCGTCGGATCGAGACGACACTGCGCCGCGAGGATGGCCGCGCCGTGAGCGCGTTGCCGCCGGAGGGGGCCGCGCGCCGCCGCCTGGCGCGGCGGCTGGGCTTCGCGGGGGAGGAGGAGTTTCAGATCGCGCACCGCGCCGCGCGGGAGAGCATCGCTGCGGTGGCCGCGCGCGTGCTGGGAAGCGGCGCGCTCGCATAGCCCGGGCCCGGCCGAATAGGACCCCATAGGTCGTATATGTCCTATAGGACGTATGGGGTCCTATTCGGCCGGGCCTTTGGGTCAGCCCGCCCGCAGCGCCTCCGCCGGGTCCACGCGCACCGCCCGGCGGCTCGGCAGCCAGCACGCTCCCAGCGCCACGGCGCCGAGCAGCAATGGCACCAGCGCGAAGGTGGCTGGGTCGTGCGGCGAGATGCCATACACGTAGGAGCCCACCGCCAGCGCCGCGAGCCACGCGCCGAGAATTCCCAGCGCCAGGCCCGCGCCCACCAGCCGCAGCCCGCGGCGCAGCACCATCGCGAGCACCGCGCCCGGACGGGCGCCGAGCGCCATCCGCACGCCGATCTCCGCGGTGCGCTGGCTCACGTTGAAGGCCGTCACGCCATACACGCCCACGCACGTCAGGAAGAGCGCCTGCGCGCCGAAGGCCGCGAAGAACCACGCGAAGCAGCGTGCCTCCCACAGCGCGTTGTCGCACACGCGCTGCAGCGTCCGCTCATCATAGGCGGCGATGTCCCCCTGCGTGGCCGTCACCTGCTCGCCGACCGTGCCCGCGAGGGCCATGGGGTCGCCCTCGCGCACGCGCAGCACGCCGCTCATGAAATGGTCCGGTTGCTGCGCGGCCGGCACCCACACCGAGCGCCCCGGGATGGGCGGGCTCGGCGCGGGATCCTGGCGAATGTGGCCAACCACCCCCACGATCGTCAGTGGCGCCTCCTTGGGGTGGAACAGGTTGAACCGCATCCGCCGGCCGACGGCGTCCTGGCCGGGGAACATCGCCTCGGCGAACATTTGGTCCACGAGCGCCACGCGCGGCGCGTCCTTCCCGTCCTCCGCGGTGAACCCGCGGCCGCGCAGCACCGGCACGCCCAGCGCCCGGAGCGCGCCCGGCGTCGCCGAGCGCACCACGCCCGGCATGGCCGCGCTGGTCGTGGCCGGAGGCGGCGCGCCCTCCGCCACAAACATGTTGCCGTGGATGAGCCCCGGCTCCGTCATCGGCAGGTAGGAGACGAACCCCGCCGCCTCCACCCCCGGCAGGCGCTCCAGGCGGGCGGCGAGCTGGCTGAAGAACGCCCCCGCCTGGGCCTCATCGGGATACTGCGAGGGCGGCAGCCCGGCGCGGAAGGTCAGCACGCCCGCCGGGTCGAAGCCCAGCGGCCGGTCCTTCAGGTGCAG
The DNA here is from genome assembly GCA_937871685.1 of uncultured Verrucomicrobiota bacterium. Lineage (GTDB taxonomy): Bacteria > Verrucomicrobiota > Verrucomicrobiia > Chthoniobacterales > SZAS-18 > SZAS-18. Next base: position 771 of record CALMOL010000211.1, on the reverse strand, counting down.
GAACGACCTCGTCATCAGCGCCGCCACCGTGAGCAGCACGAGGGCGCCGGCCATCTGCGCCACCACGAGCGCGGAGCGCAGCCGCGCGGCCGCCGGCCCGCCGGTGCTGGCGCGGCCGCCCTCCTTCAGCTCGTCCGCGAGATTGGCGCGCGCGAGCTGCAAGGCCGGCGCGAGGCCGAACGCCAGGCCCGCGAGCAGCGTGGCGCCCAGGCCGAAAAGCAGCGCCGGGCCGTCCACCTCCACGCGGAGCCAGTAGGGCGTGACCTCCGGCGGCATCAGCGCGCTGGCCGCCGCCACGACCCACGGCGCGAGCATCAGCCCAAGCGCGCCGCCGGCCAGGGCCAGCAGCAGGCTCTCGAGCATGAGCTGGCGGACGATCCGCCCGCGCCGCGCGCCGAGCGCCGCGCGCAGGGCGACCTCCCGCGCCCGCGCCGGCGAGCGCGCAAGCAGCAAGCCGGCCACGTTCGCGCAAGCAATGCCCAGGTTGGCCAGCATGCAGGCCATCAGCAGGCGCACGGTGCCGGCAGCCGTCCCCTCGCGCTCCTCGCGCACCGGGCGGGCGCGCACGTCCAGCCAGTCCAGCTGCTGCGGGGCCAGCGCGCGAAGCTCCGCGCCCAGCGCGCCCACCTCCGCCTGCCCCGCCGCTGTCGCCGGAGGAGACGGTGCTGTCGCCAACGGCTCCGCCTGCTCCGCCGTCCCCGCCTATCCCGCCTGTCCCGCCTGTCCCGATGGTGAAGGCGTGGCCGGCGATCCCGCCGTCGCCGCCTGCCC
>CALMOL010000210.1 GCA_937871685.1 uncultured Verrucomicrobiota bacterium | reverse complement strand
GCGCCGGAGCCCGCGCCCCCCGAGCGCAAGCCCTGAAAACTCGCGCCGCATGGTCCGCCTCCTCGTGCTCGCCGTGGGCAAGCCGCGGCTGCCCTTCGCCCGGACCGGGGCGGAAGAATACCTCGGCCGCCTGCAATCGAACTGCGCGGCGGAACTCGTCCGCCTCAAGTCCGGCCCCACGGCCGTGGCCGAGGGCGAAGCCTCGCTCGCTCGCTCGGCCGGGATGCGCCGCATCGTGCTCGACGAGCGTGGCGAAGCCGTGGGGAGCCGCGAGTTTGCGCGCCGCCTGGAAGGCTGGCTCGGCGACGGGGCCGGCCCCAAAACCACGGCATTCCTCCTCGGCGGCGCCGATGGTCACACGCCCGCCGTCCGAAGCATGGCGCACTGGTGCTGGAGCCTCGGGCCGCTGACGCTCCCACACGAGCTGGCGCTCGTGGTGGCGATCGAGCAGCTCTATCGCGCTTTCCAGATCTTCGCCGGCTCGCCCTACCATCGCGAAGGGCCCGTCGCCGAGGCGCGGAAGGCGCGCGGAAACCGGAGGGATCGATAGACGCGCGGACCCCGAAGCTTTCGTCGCCGCTGGGTTGCGGTCAGTCTCAGCCCCCGAGATTCCAGCCGCCTCATCGCTTCCGCTCGCGCTCTTCGTCTCGGTGGGCGGGTCGCCCTCCAGAAGCAATTGGGTCGTGGCGCTCAGAAGAAGACCGCCGGAATACCTCCCGAGGCCAGCCACCAAGGTAGCCTGAGGCTACCTCTCGCCCTTCTCACGAGAACCTCGCAGGGTTCTCACGAGGAGATCGCAAGGTCCTCGCGAGCACCTCCCCACCTTCTCACGACCACCTCCAAGGGTTCTCGTGAGCACCTTCCGGGGTTCTCACGAGGAGTTCCAAAGTTCTCACGAGCACCTGGGAGCTTCTCACGAGAAGTTTTCAGGTCCTCACGAGGACCTTCCCAGGTCCTCACGAGAAGCTCCGGACTCCTCGTGAGAAGCTCCCAGGTGCTCGTGAGGAGGCAAAAGGTTCTCGTGAGAACCTTGGAAGGTGCTCACGACAAGCTTCAAGCTAGCCTCTCATTCAACTCCATTTGTCCCTCGCCGGGAGGTGAGCGTGGCGAAATGGACTTTTCCGACACCCCCTTCCCTGATCTGGCATTCACCGTCCACCGCCGATCCTCGCACATGAAAATCCTCATCGCCGGGGCTGGCTACGTCGGTGGAGCGCTCGCCCTTCGCGCGCTCGCCCAAGGCCACGAGGTGCTGGCCTGGAACGGCTCGGCGGAATCCGCTGCGCTCCTCGCCGAGCAAGAGCCGCGACTCCGCGCGGAAGCATGCGACGTGTCCGACCCGGCCGCGGTGCGCGCCGCGCGGTCCCGGATCGGCGCCGTGGATGCGGTGGCACTCACGGTGGCACCCGGCCGCGGCGGGGGGGCGGACCGCTACCGCGCCGTGTATCTCACCGGCGCGCGGAACATCGCCGCCGCTTTCCCGGAGGCGCGACTGGTCTATACCGGCAGCACCTCCGTTCATGCGCAGACGGACGGCAGTTGGGTGAACGAGGATTCACCCACCGAGCCCAATCGCGAGACCGGCCGCATCCTCCTGGAGGCCGAGCGCGTGGTGCGCGAGGCGGGCGGCACGGTGCTGCGCGCCGCCGGCATTTACGGGCCGGGACGCAGCGTTTTGCTGCGGCGCTTCCTCGCGGGCGAGGCCGTGCTGGAGGCCGGCGGCGTGCGCTGGATCAACCAAATCCACCGCGACGATCTCGTTTCGGCGCTCGATCTTGCGCTCGCCCTCCCGGCGGCGGAAGTCGCCGGCCGCGTCTTCCTCGCCGCCGACGACCGCCCGCTGCGCCAGCGCGAGCTCTACGTCTGGCTGGCCGCGCGCACCGGCCGCCCCATGCCGCCCGACGCCCCCGCCGACCACGACCGTAAGCGCGGCTGGACCCACAAGCGTGTGTGCAACACCCGCCTCCGCGCCCTCGGCTGGCGGCCGGAGTTCCCGACGTTTCTCGACGCGGTGGAGCGGGGTCTCCTCTCGACATGAGGCTGAACGTCATCGCGGCTTTGGGCATCCTGCGGCGTGCCCACCGTTCTGCGCCACGGTCCCTATCGGTTCTTCTTTTATTCGGCGGCTGGTGGCGAGCCGCCGCACATCCACGTCGAGCGCGACCGCGCCAAGGCAAAATTCTGGCTGGAGCCGATCGTCTTCCATTCTAGCTCCGGATTCGGCGCGCGGGAGCTGCTGGACATCCGCCGGCTCGTCGCGGAGCATCAGGCATCCTTTTTGGAGGCTTGGCATGACTACTTTGACGATTGACCGCGCGAGCCTCCGGGCGAGCGCCGCGCGCGTGACCGACGACGCGGTGGCGGTGGACTTGGCGGACGGCCGCTCCATCTCCGCGCCGCTCGCGTGGTATCCTCGCCTGCTGGCCGGCACGGCCGCGGAGCGGTTCAACCTGCGCTTGGTCGGCGGCGGCGAGGGGATCCACTGGCCGGACCTGGACGAAGACCTCAGCGTCGAGAGCATCCTCCTCGGCCGTCCTTCCGCGGAAAGCCCCCGCTCGTTCCAGCGCTGGCTGGCCGGGCGCGCCGCGCTCAGCTAAAGCTCAAGTTCTTCACCCCGGCCGCCGCGCAGGCGTTGAGCACCTGGACGATGCGCTCGTGGCGGGCCTGCGGGTCGGGCTGGATGATGACCGGGTCCTTCGCGCCGAATTGGTCCACGGTGGCCTTGAGCCACTCGCGCGTTTGCGTGAGGTCCTTGGCGTCGCCGCCCTCGTAGGGCGCGCCATTGATCTGGATCGAGCCGTCCGGCGCGATGGCGATCACGATGGGCGTGACCGGCGCGCTCGTGCTCGACGCCTTGCCGGAGGGCAGGTTGATGGACAGCTCGCGCTCGATGACCTGCGCGCCGGCCGACGCCATGAAGAACAGCATCAGCACGAACACCACGTCCACCATCGGCGCGATCTGGAAGCCGATGTCACCGTCTTCGGAAGCAAGCGAGGCCATGGCAGCAGGGGGTTACTTATCTTTATCGACGACCGAGAACGTGACGTTCGGGATGCCGGCCTGGCCGACGGCGATCATGATCTCGCGCAGGTAAGCGTAGCGGACCTGCTTGTCGGCGCGGATCAGCACGCGCGTCTCGGGCACCACCTCGGTGCGGGCCTTGAGAATGGGCACGATGTCGGGCGGCGTGGCGTAGCCCTTGTCGTCGATGGTGATCGCGCCGGCGTCGCCGACGAGGTTCCACGAAACGTTGACGATCACTTGCTTGGCGCTCTTGGCGGCGTCGCGGCCGTCGGCGGCCACGGGCAGCTCGATGCCCTTGGTGGCCTGCAAGACCTCGGTGGACGAGATCGACATGAAAAAGACGAGCAGCACGAGCAGCACGTCGATCATCGGCGCGATCTGGAAGTCCGGGTCCTCCTCGGGGAACGCGCGCGCGGCCGACCGCTTGCTCCGGCGGCGGCCGTGGCCCTTGGCGTGCGCGACGTTGGACATGGCGGGGGAAAACTCGAAACTCGAAGTTCGAAACTCGAAACAAGGCCCGAAAGGAAGAAAGCTAAAAGCGAAGATGCGCGCGTTGGCCCCGCTTTCGGGGCTTTCCGTTTTTGGCGGCGCTTATTTCGAGTTTCGGACTTCGAGTTTCGAGTTTCCGCGGCTCCGCCGCGGCCTAGCTCCAATCGAGCGGCGTGGCGCAGTGCGGACACGGCGTTTCGCCGGCGGCGATGGCGCCGTTGCACACGGGGCAGTTGGTGGTGAGCTTGAGCGAGACCTTGCGCGATTGCCGGCTGTCCCCGACGGCCACGCGGCCGGAAGGGCGCGGCGGGGCGGGAGTCCAGCCGGGGTCGAAGTTCTCGCCGATCTTGATGCCGCGCAGCTCCTCGAAGGGAATCTCCTCGACGATGAGGTTCAGCCGGTCCTCCGCGTGGACGATGGCGGCCTGGGCGCGGTTGCGAAACACGTAGTAGGCCACGAACGCGGGGATGGCGATGAACAGGCCGCTCGCCGTCGCCAGCAACACCTCGCCGATGGACGACGCCAGCGCGCGCGGATCCGAGATGCCCGAGGAACCGAGCGTTTGGAAGGCGCCCATCATGCCGATCACCGTGCCCAGCAGGCCGATCATCGGCGACACCACGCCGATCACCGAGAGGTAGGAGTTGCGCGTGCGCAGCAGCGAGCCCTCGCGCGCGCCGGCCTCGGCGAGGGCGTCCTCCACCGTGTCCTTGCCGCGGCCGAGGCGCTCCAGGCCGGAGCGCAGCACGTTGGCGAGGTAGCAGTCGTTGGCCTTGCACGTTTCCCAGGCCTCCTGGTAGTTGCCGGCCGCCACCGAGCCGCGCAGGGCATCCACCAAGGGCGGCGGCGCCAGCTTGTCGCCGCGCAAGGTGAGGATGTTCTGGATGATGAACGTGACCATCACCACCGAGGTGCCGAGGATGCACGCCCAGATCATGATGATGAGCGGGCCGCCGTGCAGGATGAGGTCGAGCACGGACTTGCCGCCGGCTTCCTTGGGCTTCGCGGCGGCCGGCGCGGCCTCCTGCGCCCAAGCCACGTCGGCGAGGAAACACAGCGCGAGGAAAAGCAGGGCGGCGGGCAGGAAGCGGCGGAACATCGGCAAAACGGGGGAAAGCGCGCTCGCTTTTGCCTGCGCCGCCCACCGTTTTCAAGGCAAACCATCGCCAAAAGCACGGCAGGCGGCCGGCACGCTCAGGCGCGGCCCGACCCTAGCTTCAGGGAGAGGCCGCATCGTCCTTCGCGTCGAACGTGCTGAAGATTCTCCACCCCCATGAGTGAAATATCCGCCCCGCCGCTGCGCGTCTTCGTCGTCGAGAATCACGAGGACACTCGCGTGGCTCTTCAGCAATACCTGGAAATGCTCGGTCACGAAGTCCAGTCCGCCGCCAGCGGGCGCGCGGCGCTCGAAGCGTTGCCGCGGGCCAACTGCGACGTGTTGGTCTCCGACATCGGCCTGCCAGACATGGACGGCTGGGAGTTGCTCCGCACGGTGCGCTTGCCGCGCCCGATCTACGCCATCGCGATGAGCGGCTTTGGCATGAACGCCGACCGCCGCCGCTCCCAGGAAGCCGGCTTTCGCCAGCACCTCGTCAAGCCTTTCAATCCCGATCACCTCGAGACGATGCTGGAAGAAGCCGCCCGCGAAAAGCTCGCCACGGTGTGATGCCCGCGCCGCCCGCGAGGCGAGGCGAAAGGAAATCCGTAGGCTGGCCTTCCCCGTGATGGAAGCCGACCGCCCAATTCGCCCCGACCTCGCGCTCGAAGCGTGGCGACGGACACGGCAGGAAGTCCACCAAGCCCTCCACGACACGCTCTGCCAAACGATCGGCGGGGCCGACCTCCTGGCCCGCGTGCTGGCCGCGCGTCTGGCGGCGGGCGAGTCCCTTGTCCCGGCCGATTTTGCCCGGCTCCAGGCCGCGCTGGATCGCGCGCGGGAGGAAGCGCAGGAACTGAACCGACGCTTTCAATCGCTCGCGCGTCCCGAGGCATTGATGGGCGCGCTGGAACACCTCGCCGAGGCGACCGGGAGCGAGTTTCGCCCCGACGGATCGGTGCTGGTGCATGACCCGGAGGTCGCTCAGCTTCTCTACCTCCTCGCTCGCGAGGCCGTGGACAACGCCCGGCGACACGCCGATGCCACGCACGTCACGATCTCGCTGGCTAGCAAGGACGACCAGGTCACGATCCAAATCTCGGACGATGGCTGCGGCTTCTCGCCTGCCGACGAGTGCCGCGGCCTCGCCATGATGCGCTGGCACGCCGCGCAGGCTGGAGCCGAGTTCACCGTCGATTCCCAGCCCGGTCGCGGCACGATTATCCGCGGCGTCGTAACCACGCCTTCCCAGATCAACGCGTAGTCATGTGCGCGATTTCGAGCCGCGTCAGCGGCGATTTGAACGTAGCCCCGCGCTTCAGCGCGGGGGGCTTTTGCCTCCCTCCGGGCACCCGTCGCGTCAGCGACGGCTGAACGCACCCGGC
>CALMOL010000209.1:2630-10180 GCA_937871685.1 uncultured Verrucomicrobiota bacterium | reverse complement strand
CTCTTCACATGCTTTGTCGCCAAGTCGGCGCGGCCGACCTGCGACCCGCTTCCTCAGCCCCGAGCGCTACCGTGTTTGGAGAGCGGGAGCAAGCTCCCGCACTCCCTAAAGACCAGCCGTCCCCACTGGGGCCGCTTGCCTCACGCCGACTTCGTGAAGAACGCTCGCGCTTCCGACAACACCATCGCGGCCACGGCGTCCGGGCGGATGTCACTGGTCTCCACCACGACGTGCGCGGACTCGCGGTAGAGCGACTCGCGGCGCTCCAGGATCGCGCGCAGCGTGGCGCGGGGATCCGCCGTGCGCAGCAACGGGCGCGAGGTGTCGTGGGACACGCGTCGCCAAAGGGCCTCGGGCGAGGCGCGCAGCCACACCGTGCAGCCCATCTCGCGCAGCGTGGCGCGGTTTTCAGCGCGCTCTACGATGCCGCCGCCAGTCGCCACGATCAGGCGGCTCCAGCCTCGCACCTCCAGCAGGGCCGCGCGCTCAGCCTCGCGGAAGGCCGGCTCCCCGAGGCGCGCGAAGATCTCTGGCACCGGCAAGCGCAGGCGCTGGACCACGAGCCGATCCGTGTCGGCGAGGCGATGGCTGGTGAGGGCCGCAAGGTGCCGTCCCACGGCCGACTTGCCCGAGCCCATCGGGCCGATCAGCACGATGCAGCCCAGCACGCCGCGCCCTTCCGGGGCGGCGGGCGGCGGGAGCGACTCATCGGCGGCGGGCGTCACCCGCCCAGGCTAGCCGAGGCGCGATACGTTGCGAGCCTTCGCGCCCTTCTCATCGTGATACAACTCGAAGGAGACGATTTCACCCTCAAGGAGGGTCTTGAAGCCATCGCCGTTGATCGAGGAGTAGTGGACGAAGATGTCGCCGTCCACGGAGGGCTCCAGCAGAAAGCCGAAGCCTTTCTTCTCGTTGAACCATTTCACAGTGCCTTGCGTGAGCACGGGCGGCGGGGCGGTCATTTCCATTTCCATACAGAGGACTGGCGGGTGGGTGGTGGGGTCTGGGTTAAGTGTGGAAATTTGGGTCGGATGGCGTTACGCCTGTCGCGAAGGATTGGATGCGAAAGCGCGAAATTTCGCCGAATCATGCCGCGCTGCCCAACAATATTTTATGAGTGAGCAAGAAAGGCATGACTCCCTTCCTCCTGCCGCAGCCGTGCGGGCATGGGCACAACACCCCGCCGCGGCCGCGCTGCTCGCCGGGGCGGAGCCGTGGTTTGGCCGATTGCTTCCGGCGGGATCGTGGCGCGGCGCCGACGCGCGGCGGGCGACGGCAGACGAGCCACTCCCAAGTTTGCCGCCTGGGAACCTCGTGATCCTCGCGGGCGACCAGCCGGCGCAGGCCGCGGCGTGGGCGGCGGCCCGGCCGGATTTGGTCCTGGTCTGGGTGCCGGTGCCGCGCGAGGCGGGCGACGAATCCGGTGCGCTCGCGTTGCTGCGTGACCAACCCGCCGGCCCGGTGGCGACGCTGGCGCTCGGCGAGGCCGGGGTGAGGAATGCCGCCGTCCTCGCGGCGTCCGTGCTCGCCGTGCGGGGCGATGCGGGGGCGCGTCGCGCACTGGACGATTTTCGTGCCGGGCAAACGGAGGCTGTGCTCGCGGCCTCCCTGGAAGGCGAGAAAGCCCATGGCTGAAACCTCCCTTCTGCCCACGAGGACGCCGGAGGAGCTGGGTTCCGCCGTGCGCGCGGCCGTGGAGGCGTTGCGCGCGGGCGAGCCCGTGGCATTGCCGACGGAGACCGTGTATGGCCTCGCGGCCGATGCCCGCTCCCCCCGCGCCGCGGCGCGGATCTTCGAGGCGAAGGAAAGGCCGTCGTTCGACCCGCTGATCGTGCATCTGCCGGACCTTGGGTGGCTCGAACGCGTGGCGTATTTCGCCGACCCGGATGACCCGCGCCGTGAAAAAATGCCAAGCTCCCAATGGGGGTCCTTCGCGCGGCACCAGCGCGAGACCGTCAAACGGTTGACCGGAGCCTTTTGGCCAGGGCCGCTAACCTTGGTGCTGCCGCGCCGCAGCGAGATGATCCCAGACATCGTGGCAGCCGGGCTCGGCACCGTGGCCGTGCGGATGAGCGCGCATCCGGTTTTCGCCGCGGTGGCGGCGGCCTTCGGCGGGCCGCTGGCCGCGCCGAGCGCGAACCGCTTCGGACGCATTTCGCCGACGACCGGGGCGCACGCGCGGGAAGAACTGCGCGGGCGAATCCCGCTCGTGCTCGACGCCGGACCCACCGCCCACGGCGTGGAGTCCACCATCGTGCGCCCCGAAAGCGGGTGCCTTCAAATCCTTCGCCCAGGACCCGTGACGGCTGAGCAGCTGGCGGAATTTGGAAACGTGATCCATTTGTCCGGGCAAGCGAAGGACAACCGGCCCGAAGCCCCAGGGATGCTGGAATCTCATTACGCACCGCGCACGCCACTGCGGCTGATCGACGAGGGCAGTGGGCTCCCCACCGGCCACGAGCCAGCGCGCGGCGCGCTGCTCGCATGGCGGCGACGGCGACCAGGCTTCCTTGCCGTAGAAACGCTCTCGCCCGCCGGCAACCCGCGCGAGGCAGCCGCGAGGCTCTTTGCCGCGATGCGCCGGCTCGACGCAGCAGGCGCCGATTGGATCGTAGCCGAGCGCGTGCCAACCGATGGCCTTGGAGCAGCAATCATGGATCGCCTCACGCGCGCGGCGGCGCGGTAAGCTGGCGCGCGGGCCGCCGCGGGACCCTCACCTCCGGCGTGCCGCACAGGCGGCGGGTGAGATCTATGGGCGCGTCGAGCGAGGTGGCCGCGGGATCGCCCGGGTCCACCTGGTAGCTCCACACCTCGAAATGTCGCAGCATCGCCGCGCCGTAGATCGTGGCGAAGGCCGTGTCCACGGCGTCAAGGCCGTGCGAGATCTTCACGCGGCCGATGCGCGACGCGTTGAAGCGCGCGTCCCACGTGTGCCACCGGCCGCCGTGGAAGACCTCGGCGTAGGCATGGTAGTCGTTCGGCGTGCCGGGATCGAGGCAGCCGATGTCGGGCACGTAGCCGCTCACGTAGCGGGCCGGGTAGTTGAGGCAGCGGCACAGGGCCACGACCGCGTGAGCGAAGTCGCGGCACACGCCGAGGCGCCCGTCGATGGTCTCCCGGGCCGTGCGCGTGGCCGAGCCGGAGCCGGTGCGATACTCGACGTTCGTGTGAATCCAGTCCGTCACCGCCTGCACCTGTTCCCGGCCGCGCGGCAGGCTGCCGAAGAGCTGAAAGGCGAAGTCCATCAACTCGTCGGAATCCACGTAGCGCGAAGGCAGCGTGTAGCGCAGCAGTTCCGGCGGCAGCGCGCCGACCGCCTCGGCCGGGGCGAAGGGCCGGTCGTGCTCGCGCGTCGAGGGCACGGCGACCAGGGCATCGAAAACGAAGGCGTTCTCGCCCGGCGGCATCTCGACGTGGTGCAAGCGGTTGCCGTCCACGTCGCGGAAGGCGCGGGGCGAAGAGCCGGGCGGAAGCAAGAGCCGGTGCGCGCGGATGCGCTGGCCCGGGCCGGAGGAAGGCTGGAGATTCACCACCGCGGTGACCGGCGCGGGCACCTCCCACACGAGGCGGCAGCCGAGGCGCACGGTGAGGTCGAGGCAGGGAGGGCGGTCGCGGGAGGACGCGGGCATGTGTTTCCCCACCTTCGCACCATCCGGGAGCCTGGTCGCCCGCCGGGGGCGCGAAGGTTGCGTCAGTCCGTGAGGCCTCCGCGCAGGCGCCGGTCGGAGCGGCGGCGCAGCGTCTCGCGCACGGCGATGGCCAGCGCCTCCGCAAGGCGGTCATGACCCAGCAGGCCATTGGCCCCCCGGGCGAACGGGACGTGAATGAACCCACCCCTTGCCTGCGGCTGACGGCGCGAGCGCGCAAGCGCGTGCATGAGGCCGTAGAAGACGTGGTTGCACACGAAAGAGCCGGCGGTGTGCGACACCTCGGCCGGGAAGCCCGCGGCGGCGAGCGCCGCCGTGATCGCCTTCACGGGCAGCGTGGAGAAATACGCCGCCGGCCCCCGTGGGATCACCGGCTGGTCCAGCGGCTGGCGGCCGGCGTTGTCGGGGATGCGAGCGTCGTCGAGGTTCACGGCCACGCGCTCGGGGGTGATCGCTGCGCGTGAGCCGGCCACGCCGCAGCAGATCACGGCCGCCGGCCGCAAAGCGCGCACCTCCCGGCGCAGCGCGCCAAGAGATTCCCCGAAGATGCACGGCAAGCACCGCGCCGTCACGCGTGCGCCAGCGATCGTCCTCCCGTCCAAACGCCGCGCGGCCTCCCACGAGGGATTCACGTCGTCGCCGCCAAAGGGCTCGAAGCCGGTGAGGAGGACGGTAGGAGCGGACAATGACTGAGAGGATGGAAAATGGATGATGGCAGAAAGCGTCAGACCAAACTCGGAACCTTCAGGCGAGGCATGGAAAACGGAGGACTATTTTCAGTTCCGCGCGCTTGCCATCTTCCATCCTCTCGGTCACTTCTCTCCCATCTTCTTCCTCGCCTCAGCCACGAGTCCGGTGCGCACGTAATCGGCCGGGCGGACAGCGCGGGAGAATCGACCGAGGCCAAACTTCACCATCGCGTCGGTGACGGCCTGCATGTGCTCGGCGCTGACTTCGGTGGTCCACTGAACGTTGCCCATCGAGTCCACGTAGTCCTCGTGCGTGAGCTGGCCGCCGAAGATTTTCTCGCGCACGAACTTCTCGGCCTCGGCCGGATTCGCGCGCAGCCACTGGACCGACTCGACGAAACATGCGGCCAGTTGTCGAGCCACTTCGGGCCGCTCTTTAATGAGCTTGTCGGTGAAGAGAAGAACCCGCACCGGCTCCCCGATGGGTGTGGTGTAAGGCTTCAACAGTTCCTTGGCAAAGCCCAGGCGGATGGCTTGCGCGGCCTGCGGGTCGGGCTGGCAGGCGGCGTCGATGTCGCGACGCTGGAGCGCCTGGTTGGCGTCCGTGTAAGGCATGGCGACGATCTGCACGTCAGCGTCCGCGGTGTTTGAATAGGTCAGGCCGGCGGCGTCAAGCGTCGCGAGGAGCACCGTTTCCTGCGCGCCGCCACGGGCCACGGCGACCTTCTTGCCCTTGAGGCCCATGACATCGGTGACGGCGAGATCGGAACGCACGATGAGGCGCACGCCACCCTTGGCGTAGCCAGCCACCACGGTGATGGGCACGCCGCCCGCGCGGGCGGCCACGGCGGCGTCGCCTGCGGTGGTGGCCACGTCGATCTTGCCGGCGACCACGGCGGGGATGATGTCGGCGCCCTTGGTGAAAAGCTGCGTCTTGATCTCCAGACCGTGCTTCTCGGCGATCTCGGCCATGTAGAAGGCCGGCGCGGCGGAAACGAACTTGAAGGTGCCGAGCTGGACGGTTTCCAAATCGGCGGCGGGAAGGCGGACCGCGGCAAGCGCGCAGGCGGCGAGGATCAGGGGCAAGCGCATGGCGAAACTTAGGCGGAGACCCTTCGCGGGCGCCAGGCGAATCCGAAGGCGCACGGCGTTGGTCACATGCCCAGCGCGGCCAAATCCTCGTTGATCCGGCGCTGGACGCGGGTGGTGCGCCTCGCGTCGAGACGGCCATCGCGCAGCGCCTCGACCACGCGGCGGTAGTCGGCGGCGTGCGCGTCGATCGCGGCCTTGTCCTCCATTTCCACCGCGCCGTGGACGGCGAAGGGCGGCAGCCATTCCATGCCGCACAGCGAGGCCGTCTGCTCGAAAGGGGCGAGCAGCTCGCGGATGGAAAAGCGGTTGTAGCCCTCGCGCGCGTAGGCCGCCTCGCGGCCGCCGGTGGTGATGGCGGAAAGCGCGCGCTTGCCGTGCAGCGCCGTGCCCTTCTCGCCGTAGGCCCAGCCGTATTCGAGCACAAGGTCGAGCCACTCCTTGAGCAGCGCCGGGCACGAATACCAGTAAAACGGGTGCTGCCACACCACCGCGTCATGCTCGGCGAGGAGGGCCTGCTCGCGGCGCACGTTGATGCGATACGACGCGTATTCCTCGTAAAGGTCGTGGAAGGTCACGCCGTCCAGGCCGCGGACGCTGTCCACCAGGGCTCGATTAATGCGCGAGCGCTGGAAAGCCGGATGGGCGAAGAGGATGAGGACGCGGCGCGCGGGGTCCGGCATGGATCGGGTCGGGCGCGGCGGGAGGAAAAAGTGGGCCGGCTGGGATTCGAACCCAGAACCAAGAGATTAAAAGTCTCCTGCTCTACCGTTGAGCTACCAGCCCGGTGCGGGGGGATCGGTAGCGCGCGGGCGGCCTTACCGCAAGGAGGAATGCCCGCGCGGCCATGGCCGCCGCGAGCCTCAAAGCTTGCCGAGCGCGTCTTTCCACCGCTTCCAGGACTCGTCGCGCGCCTTCTTGTCCGGGTCCTTTGCGTCGGGCGCCTCGGCGGTGCGCATGAAGCCGTGACCGGCGCCCTCGTAGGTCGTGGGCTCGTATCGGATCCCGGCCTCCTTGGCCAGCTCGGTGGACTTGGGCACGGTGGCGTTCACGCGCGCGTCGTTGCCCCCGTAGAAACCGAGCACCGGCACCTTGATCTGGGCGAACTGCGCGGGCTGCTCGGGACCATTGCCGTAAAAGACGAAGGCAGCCTTAAGATCCATGCGGCCCGTGGTGGCGTAGCGAAAGGTCTGCCCACCGCCCCAGCAGAACCCACCGACGGCCAGCTTGCCGTTCGCGGCCGGGAGCTTGGTGACGTAATCGGCGGCGGCATTGAGGTCGGCGGTGACTTGGTCCGGCGGCAGCGTGGCGATCGCGGCGCGCGCGCCATCCGCCCCGCCGAGCGCATCGGTGCCGCCGCCGCCCGGGCCCACGCCGGAGAGGAGATCGGGCGCGATGGCGATGTAGCCGGCCTCGGCGAGCTGGTCGCACACGCCGCGCACCCAGTCGGTGAGGCCGAAGATCTCGTGGATGACGAGCACGGCCACGGCCTTGTCCTTGCGCTCGGGGAAGGCGATGAAGCACTTCACGGCGCGGCTGCCGTTCTGGACGGTGACCCACTCGAGGTGGCGCGGCGACTTGTCGAGGCGCGCCTTGGCCCAGTCCTGCGCAAGGGCGGGGACGGTGAGCAGCGCGGCGAGGCCGAGCGCGGCGGCGAGGAAGAGGCGGCGGGGGAAGCTCATCCTGCACGGTGCCCCGCGGCGCACGCCGGCCGCAAGCGGCGATTTTCCGGGATGACATTCCCCGCGCGCCGCAAACCGTCCGGGCGTGACCTCCCTACGCGGCTCCTTGCTGACCATTCTCCTCGTGCTGGGGGCGCTCATCTCGCTGGAGGCGCGCGATCCCGGCCACTTCGCCACGGACGACAACGTCACGCACTTCCTGCCTTATTACGTCCATAACCTTCGCACGCTGCGTGAGACGGGCGAGCTGGCGGTGGTCAACTGGCACCAGTATCAAGGCCAGCCGCACTTCGCGCACGGCGAGAGCGGGGTGGCCTACCCGCCGAACTACCTTGCCGCCTGGCTGGCCACGGATGGTCTGGGCGACCCCGAGTGGATGATGGACCTGCTCGCGCTCGCGCACCTCGTGGCGGGGGCCGTGGTGCTGTTTCGCGCGCTGGTGG
>CALMOL010000209.1:0-2620 GCA_937871685.1 uncultured Verrucomicrobiota bacterium | reverse complement strand
GCGCCCGCGCTGGCGGTGGCGGGCGCGGTGGCGGCGGCGACGCTCCCGTGGTTCGTGGGCGTGTCGCGCATTTGGATCACGGCGGCAGTGAACTTCTTCTTCCTTGCCGTGTCGGCCTGGTGCCTGGGTCGCCTGGAGGCCGGCGGGAGCGGGCGGCGCACGGGGGCGGCGCTCGGCTGGTTCGCCCTGGCGCGGGGTGCCTTCGTGCTGCACGGCAACACGCAGTTCGTGGTGTTCACCGCGCTGTTCGAGGGGGCGTGGCTCGGGCTCAAGCTGGCGGCCCGCCATCCAGGCGCGGCGCGGGCCGACGCCGGCTGGGCCGTGGGCAACGCTCTCGGCGCGCTCGTCGCCCTGCCGCTGGTCGCGGAAATGCTGCCTGCGGCGGCGGAGTCCACGCGCGCCAGGGCGCTGTCGGCGCAGAGCAGCGGCATGATGACGATGCCGTCGCTCGCGCTCCTTGGCGCGCAGGTCGGCTGGTTCCCGAGCGTTGGGCTGATGGACTTCGGGGCGCAGATCGCGCTGGTCGGCGCGCTGGCGGCGGCCGGGATCGGGTCCGCATGGTCCCGGCTCGGCCCGCGGCCCGCCCCGGCTCCCTCGCCTCCACCCTTCGCCGCGGCCTGGCCCTGGCTGGCCGTGGCCATCCTGGCCGCGCTCGCGGCCACAAACTGGCTGCCGCTATTCTCCCTGCCTGGCCTCGACCGTTTCCGCTGGCCGTTCAAGTTTCTCGCCTTCTTCGGCTGGTTCGGGACGGTTGGCGCTACACTTGCCTTGGCGCGCCTGCAGCGCGCCGGCTGGCTGAGGCCGGGCGTGACCGCGGTCCTCCTGGCCGCCGCGGCGGTCGCGCAGATCGCTGTGGCCCATCTGCCATCCTCGATGCGGGCGTTTGTCTCGCGGCGGCTCCCCCCGGAAGACGATCGGCTAGACCACGCCGTGCCGACCGGCGCCGGCCGGCTCGCGGCCATTGGTCCATCGAGGCTCGAGGTAGCCACGCCGTTCAACTACAACCTCGCCACGCTTACCCGCCACTTCGCCTTCTCCGGCTACGACCAACTCATCTCCCGCGCCCAGCGCCGGCGCGCACTAGGCTCCGGCTACACCGGCTTCGTGGAATTGCCGCTGGAGTTGCCCCTCTTCGCCCGGCTGGAGCAGCTCGGCGTGCGCTGGGTGCTGACCGTCCGCCACCTCGACGCCGCACGGCATTTCGCTGCCCCGCCTGGCTGGGCGCTGCACTTTCAAAACGATTGGGTGCAAATCCACGAGACGGCCGCCCCGTGGCCGCTGGCGTGGATCGCGCGGGATGACGCTCCGGCGCGGCGCGAGCCCTGCGCGGTCGAGGCGCGGGGCAACCGCTGGATCGTGCGCGTTCCCCCCGGCACGGCCGGCCGCCTGTGGACCAACGTTTTCCCGACGCCCAGCCTGCGCTGCCGCCTCGACGGCGCGCCGGACGACGCCGCGACGGAGGTTCTCGTCCCGCCGGATGGCGAGGAGCCGGTGCCCACGGTCCGCCTGCCGGCTGGCGCGCAACTGGCAGAGTGGACCATCGCCTTGCCCCGCCTGCGCTGGACTTTGCCCGTGGCAGCCCTCGCCCTTGTCGGGTGCGCCGCCCTGGCCTGGCGTGGCCGGGGGAAAAGTCCGGCAGGCGCCTCGCTTTCTTGACACCCGCCCCCCGCAGGCTTACAGGATGCGCCCCGCGGACGCCGCCCGTCCGCGTTTTTCATCCCTTTTTCTCGCCCCGCCATGGCCCTGCAGCAAGTCATCCTTACCTCTGTGATCCCTAACCTCGGCGCCGAGGGCGACATCGTGAAGGTCCGCGCCGGCTACGCGCGTAACTTCCTGCTTCCCCGCGCGCTCGCCTACGAGGCCACTCCGCAGGCCAAGCGGAAGCTCGACGACCTCCGGAAGAAGCGCGCCGAACGCGAGGGCAAAGAACTCAACGAGGCGCAGGAGATGGCCGCGCGCGTGAACAAGATCACTCTCACCATGCCGCTGGAGACCGGCGCCACGGGCAAGGCTTTCGGCTCCATCTCGATCCGCGACATCGAGGACCGCCTCGCGAAGGATTTCGAGGGTCTCAAGATCGAGAAGCACATGATCTCGCTGGAAAAGCCGATCAAGGAGACCGGCGAGCACAAGGTCGAGGTGCGCCTCCATCCCGACGTGCTTGCCCACATCACCGTGGTGGCCCAGCCGGCCGAGAAGCCCGCGGATGCCAAGCCGACCGACGCCGAGGAAGGCGCCGACGAGGGCAAGAAGAAGTGGGCGAAGAAGAAGGCCTGAGAGGCTGGGAGCGTTGCCCCGTCTTTCGCTTGCAGGATCGCGGTCTCCCCGCTCCGCGGACGATCGCGAGACGAGGCGGCCAGGGCGAGCGGAGCAATGGAAATGGCAGGTGCGCCGAGGCTGGGGCGCTCCTGAAGCTCGTTCGTCGCCTTCGTCGGATCTGTCCCGTGCGGGGACCGAGCGGAGCGGCGCGTTTCTTTTTCCGCCGGCCCGAATCCGGCTACGCTCGTCCCCGCCGCCATGCCGCCTCCTCCGCCGCCCAATGATTCCTCTCGCCCCGTGCGGACGAAGCCGGGCGGGCGAGGCAAGGGCCGCCCGCCCGCGAACGGCGCCGAGAACATCT
>CALMOL010000208.1 GCA_937871685.1 uncultured Verrucomicrobiota bacterium | reverse complement strand
TTTCTAAAACCGCGCGCACAAAACGGGAAACCGCGCGGACCGTTTCGATAACCTCGCGGACCAAATCGGTAACCTCGCGGACCAAATCGGTAACCTCACTTGCCGTTTCGGTAACCTCGTGGACCAAATCAGGAACCTTGCTCCTTAATTCGGGAAGCCCGCTTGGCGATTCAGGAACTCATTCCTTGATTCCGGGAGATCACTTCTCGCTTTGATACCAAGACGCGACGAAGATTGCAGGCTCGCCCGGCCGGCCCTTTGTAGAGGCGGCACGTCCGCATTCGCGGACAGAGCGCCTCGACGATGCGAGGTGCGCCATTTTGCAACTCCGGTCGCGTGTTGGGATAAGACGCCTGCCTTCAAGTCTCAGGACCTCCCGAGCCCAAACGAAGGCCCCGATTCCAGATTCGGCCCCGCGGGCCTGAAGGGATCAAAGCGGGCTTGTCACCCGCCGGGCGAGAAACCTTGTCGTCCCTGTGGGGAGTCACTTTGGCCGAAGGCGCGCGCAACGCCCTTGCCGCGGCCTACTCCGAGTCGCGGGCGGTTCCAGAAGCCGGCTCGCGGGCGGGAGTCGGCGCAGGCTTCGGGGCGGGCCGCTTCTTCTTTGGCGCGGGCACCGTTTCCTTTCCGCTCGCGACCACCGCGGCGGGGCGGCGCACGGTGGTGGTGCGCGTCGTCGTGGTGGTGGTGACCGGGCGGCGCGGCGGATTGACCGGCACGGCCACGCGCGACGGGGCCTCCTCGGCGTCCACGCCCGGCGGGTAGAGCTGGTCCTCCAGCTCGGCGGCGCGCGCCGGCTTGAGCAGGAGGCGCTTCTGCTCCTCGGCGCGGTTGCGATAGACCTGGGCATCCGAGTTCGTGACGATGGGCCGGATGAGGATCACCAGTTCCGAGCGATTCGCGGTGCGCGTCTGGTCGCGGAAGAGCGCGCCGAGCACGGGGATGCGGGAAAGGTAGGGGATGCCGGTCTGGGACTTCGACTCGGTCTGCTGGATGAGGCCGCCGAGGACCACGGTGGCGTTGTTGGGGACGGAAACCTTCGAGCGAATGTAGCGCGTGGCGATGGTCGGCACGTTGGTGCCGGCGATGACCGTGCCGCCGCCGGCCACCACCGAGTCGATCTTCTGGAGGATGTCGAGGGTGACCTCGTTCTCGCGGTTCACGAGCGGGACCACCTCCAACTGGAGCGTGACGCTTTTGAACTGGATGTTTGATTGCTGGGCGATGCCGTTGCCCAGGTTGGCGGTGGTGCCCACCGTCCCCACGGAAGAGATCGTGGAGGTGGGGATCGCGATTTCCTGGCCGGAGGCGATCACCGCCTTGTTGTTGTTGATCGTGAAGATCGTGGGGCGGGAGATGGTCTTGAAGCGGTTGGTCCCCTCCAGCGCCTTGAGGATGATGTCGAAGGAGTTCGTGCCGCGGATGATCGCGCCGACGCCGTTGAAGCTGCCGAGTGATCCGGCCAGCGCGCTCAGGATCGAGGACGCGGTGGTCGCGCCCGAGGTGCTGTTGGTGACGGTGTTGTTGCCGCGGTCGATCACCGAGGTGCCGTCGAAGCGCGTGAAGACCGTGGCCGGGTTGGTGTTGCGGACCACGTAGTTGATGCCGTATTCGGTGTTGTTGCCCAGCGAGAGCTCGCCGATGACGGCGGAGATCTGCACCTGCGGGGCGCGCACGTCGAGCAGCGAGATGACGCGCTCGGCGCGGATGCGCGCCTCGGCGCCGCCGCGGATGATGATGGCGTTGTCGCGCGGGTCCGCGATGATGCTGGTGGTGCCCACCGTGACCGCCTGCGGCGTGGTGTCCACGGGCTGGGTTTCGAGGCCCTGGGTGAGGTTCAGCGAGCCGCCGCTGCCGGAGGAGCCACCGAGGCTGCCGCCGCCGGTGGAGGTGGCCGAGGTGCGGTTCAGGTTCGTCGCGGAGTTGCCGGTCTGGCCGGTCGGCCGCGGCTGGCCGGGCTGGCCGGCGGTGGCGCCCGCGCCGGCGCCATCGCTGCCGGGCTCGGTGAGCGACTGGACGAGGATAGGCAGCACGTCGCGCGCGGAAACGAAGCGCAGGCGAATCTTGAGCGGCTCGCCGAACTTCGTGGCGGTGTCGTATTCGGCGAGGAGCTTCTTCACGAAGCGCATGTTCACCGGCCGGGTGACGACATGGACGCGGTTGGTGCGCACGTCGGCGGTGAGCTGGATCTTGCCGATGATGAGCGAGTCCTCCGAGAGGGTGCCGAGGGCATTGGCCAGCCCGGGCGACTCCAGCACGGC
>CALMOL010000207.1 GCA_937871685.1 uncultured Verrucomicrobiota bacterium | reverse complement strand
CGAAGGACTGTCGCAGGAGCCCGCGACGCTTGAAAAATTTCTCGCAAACGCGCCGTTCAACCGCGAAGGCCGCCGCCGTCTCACCGCACCCGCGATCGAGGTGCCGCAGCATCTGGCATTCTCGCCGGCGCCGCAGATGTCCACCCTCACCATCCTTGGCCTGATCTTTCCCTTCCTCCTTCTTTTCGGCGCTCCGCTCGGACTGCTCTACCGCCGCTGGTTGAACCAGTTGTTCGCGGCGCCGGAGCTCCGCGGCGCCGCGCAAGCCGTCCTTCGGGCCGACGCCAAGCAATTGAAACAGCTTGAAGGAACGCCCAGCCTTGCGGGCCAGCTCGCCTATCTCCACCGGCATCGCTCCGCCTTCCTCCTGCCGCTGATCGTGCTGTCCTTCGAACTGCTGATCATCGCCGCGGTCATCGCTTACCTGAAGTTCTTCGACCCAGCGCGCTGACTTTGCATCGGTCGAGTCCACCCGATGCTCAAGGACCTTCTCAAGCGGGCCGCGCGGAAAGCAGGCTGGAACCTGTGCAGCGCCGACCGCCTCGGCGTCGATCCCGAGCTCGACCTCGCGCGTCTCACGGCCGGCGACCCCATCCGCACCGTGTTCGACGCGGGCGGCAATTTCGGCCAGTCCGCCCTCCGCTTCGCTGGGGCTTTCCCGGACGCGACCGTGTTTACCTTCGAGCCGTTTCCGTCGTCCTTCGCCCGGCTGCAGGTGGCCGCCGCAGGCCACGCTCGCATCCGCCCCTTCAACGTCGCCCTCGGCGCGGCGCCGGGAACGGCCACGCTTCACGTCACGCCGAGCGCCGGGAACAACTCGCTTTTCCCGACGCCCACCGCGGAAGCCACCGTCGAGGTCTCCGTCGATACCGCGGAGGCGGTGGCGGCCGCGCACGCCGTGACCGTGATCGACTTGCTCAAGATGGATGTCGAGGGCAGCGAACTGGACGTGCTCGCGGGCGCGGCGGGCCTGCTCCGCGCGGGCCGAATCCGCTTCGTCTTTGCGGAATGCGTCTTCGCGCCTGATCCCGACTGGCCGCTCACGAGCTTCTTCGACCTGCAAGCGCGGCTGGAGGCCGCGGGATTCTGCTTCGTCGCTTCCTACGCCGAGAGCTTCGTGCTGCGCCATGGCTCGGCGCTGTCGAACGTCCTCTGGGCCCTGCGCTCGCGCCTGCCCGCCGAGGCGCCCGGCCGCGTGCGCAACATCGTTTGAGGAGCGCCGTCATCCATCCAATCCCGGAGGCATCGCCTCGGGTGGCAGCACGCTTCCGATCTCCAGCGAGGCGACCGGCCACGCGCAGTAGTCGGCGGCGTAATACGCGCTCGGCCGGTGGTTTCCGCTCAGGCCGATGCCGCCGAAGGGCGCGGCGCTGCTCGCGCCCGTGAGCGGCCGGTTCCAATTTACGATGCCGGCGCGAGTCCCGCGCTGGAATTCCTCCCAAAGGCCCGCGTCGTCGGAAACCAAGCCGGCCGCGAGGCCGAAGCGCGTGTCGTTCGCCGCGCGCAATGCCGACGCGAAATCGGGCACGCGCCGCACCTGTAGCAACGGGCCGAAGACCTCCTCGTCGGGCGTGGCAATGCCGGTCACGTCAAGCAGCCCCGGCGTGAGGAACGCCCGCGCTGGGTCCGGCCGCCGCACCAGCACCAGCGGCATCGCCCCCGCCGCGAGCAGCGCCTCCTGCGCCGCCAGCACGCCAGCCGCCGCGACCTTATGAATCACCGGCCCGCAGAAAGGCGCCGGCTCCTCGTCCGGCGCGCCCACGCGAATGCGCCGCGTCCGCTCCACCAACCGCGCGAGAAACGCCGCCGATCGCTCGTCCTCCACCACGATCAAGCGCCGCGCGCAGGTGCAGCGCTGTCCCGCGGAAAGGAACGCGCTCTGGATCACGAGCAGCGCCGCCGCGTCCGCGTCGCGCGCGCCGGCCACCACGAGCGGATTGTTCCCGCCCATCTCCAGCGCCAGCATCACCTCCGGCCGGCCCGCGAAGCGCCGGTGCAGCGCCACGCCGCCGGCCGCGCTCCCCGTGAAGAGCACCGCGCCGCGCGCCGGGTGCGCGAGCAATTCCTCCGCGACCGGCCGCGCCCCCTGCGCCACCGCCAGCATGCCCGGCGGCAAGCCGGCCTTGCGCCACATTTCCGCCAGCACCACGCCCACGCCCGGCGTGTGCTCGCGCGGCTTGAAGACCACCGCGTTCCCCGCCAGCAGCGCCGGCACGATGTGCCCGTTCGGCAGGTGGGCCGGGAAATTAAACGGCCCCAGCACCACCGCCACCCCGTGCGGCCGATGCCGCAGCCCTTGCCCCACGCCGGCCGCCTCGCCCCGCGACTCCCCCGCGCGTTCGCGCCAGGCGCGAATCGAAATCGCCCCCTTGCCCGCCACCGAGGCCACCTCCGTGC
Organism: uncultured Verrucomicrobiota bacterium; assembly: GCA_937871685.1. Classification (GTDB taxonomy): domain Bacteria; phylum Verrucomicrobiota; class Verrucomicrobiia; order Chthoniobacterales; family SZAS-18; genus SZAS-18. Next base: position 9,769 of record CALMOL010000207.1, on the reverse strand, counting down.
GCGCCTCCCAGCGCGGCTTGCCCGTTTCCCGCGAGATGGCGGCCGCCAAGTCCACTTCCCGTCGCCTTACCTCCGCCGCGAAGCGTTCCGCCACGGTCGCGCGTGCCTCGAAGCCCGCGCGCTCCCACGCCGGCTGCGCCGCCCGCGCCACCTCCATCGCCCGCGCGCACTCCGCCGCCGTAGCCGCGCGCCCCTCCCAGGCCGACCGGCCGGTGCAGGGATCATGGGAGGCAAACGACGCGCCGTCGCCGGGGAAAAACTCGCTGGAAAGAAAGTGCATCGCCCATCCTACGGCATCTCCCCGCCCTGGCGCACGCCGCGCGGCCGAAGGGCGTCTCCCGGTTGACTTCGGAATAATCGCTCCCCCCATCCTTTTTCCCCCTTGCATGACATAATTGTCCTCTCCGCCGCTTCGCCGCTGCCGCCGCAGCACGGCTGCTCGCCGTGCTGGCCACCGGGCGCACGGACCTTTTCGCGGTGAATTGCGGCAACGAAACCATCGAGCGCTACACCTCGGTGGGGCAGCTAGCGCCTTCGCCAGCAGCGGGCTGAGTTTACCGACGTTCCTGACCTTCGACGACGTGCGTCTGCCGGTGTCCGAGTCAGGCGGCCGAGCGCTGGCAGCGGCACCTGCTCGCCCTCGCCCGGCGGCGCCGCGCGGCCCGCGCAGCCGAGCGCTTCTACACCCTTTTTCAAGAAGGTTGATCGAGAGCAAAAGGGCGCGGGTAGCGCGGGCGCCCCGCCCGCGCTGCCCGTTTCCCTGAGCCTCCGCCGGCGCATGCCCGGAGTCGTCCGGCGCAGGATCGAGGCCCTGGGAACTCCAAGCAAAGCGGTGGGAGCTTGGGAGCAGACCGCCCGGCGCGAGGCCGGGAAGCCTTTGGCGGTGGACCGAGCCGGTCTGGCCTTGGAGGGCTTGGCTCGGAACGCGGCAAGGGGGCGCTCCGGCCTCAGCGGACTTCCCGCTGGCCTTGCCCGGCAGGCATCTGGCCGTGGCCGAAGGCGCGCTGAACTCGGCGCGCTTCGGCCCGGCCTCGGACCGAAGGGGCCTGAACGCGCAGCAAGCGGCGCTGGGCTCGCAGGAAGGGGGCTGACCCCGAGGCGCAGCCGGTGGAGCGCCGTGGAGCCAGGGCCGCCGGTGGCCCTCGGCCAGGCGGGCGCGAGGCATCCCCACGCGCCGCTGGCTGGCCTTGGCCAAGGCGTCTGGATTCGGTAGGACACACCGGTCGGATGGATGCTCTGCTGGATCTCGGCTCCCCCTTTAGAATCTGCACCGCCGTTTGGCCGGAGAATGCCCCCTCTGCGCCGCCGCACGCCAAGTCGCCGACGGCCTGTCGCCCGGCTCACTTTTCACCGCCAGCCAGGGTCCACAGGTAGAGCGCCGTGAGACGCGCGCGCTCGGCGAAGCTCTCGACCACGGCGTGCTCGTCTTCCGAATGGAGGCCGCCGCCGCGCGGGCCGAGGTTGTCGATCACGGGCAAACCCCAGGCCTGAAGCTTGTTGCCGTCGCTTGCGCCGCCGCTGTCGCCGGTTTCCAGCTCCAGGCCGAGGTGGCGGCCGCAGGCGATGATCTCGGCGAGCATCGCCTCGGTCTGCGGCGTGGCTGGCTTGGGCGGCGAGGCGAATTCGCCGGTCCACTCGGCGGAGAAGCCGTCGCGCGAATCGAGTTCGGCGAGAAGCTCGGCGGCGCGCGCGGCGAACCATTCCTCGTCGCCGTCGCGCACGGTGCGCACGTTCACGCCCAGCTCGGCGCGGTCGGGCACGATGTTCAACGCGCCGCCACCGTGGATGCGCCCGACATTCACGAACACGCTCTCGCGCTGGCCGTTGAGCGCATCGAATGCAGCGGCGAGGCCCGCCGCGGCGAGAACGGCATTGCGGCCGAGGTGCGGGTCGCGCCCCGCGTGAGCGGCGCGGCCGCGGATGGCGGCGCGAAAGTTCCCGGAGCCCTTGCGGGAGCGCACGAGTCGGCCGCCGGGCATGGCGGGCTCAAAGAGGATGCCGCGCTCGTGCCCGGCCGCGAGCTGCTTCCACAGCGGGCGCGACCACGGGGAGCCGATTTCCTCGTCGGGATTGAGGCACACCGTCCAGCCGAGCCGGCCGGCGGCGGGCGAGCGCTCGAAGGCGGCGAGCGCTTCCAGCATGACGGAGAGGCCACCCTTCATGTCCACCACGCCGGGGCCGCGCAGCAAGGGCCCGTCGCGGCGCACTTGCTGAAAAGGATGCTCGGGGCCGAACACGGTGTCGAAGTGCCCGCCGAGCAGCACGCGGCGCGGGGCATCCGGTCGCACGCGGAAGAGGAGGGCGCAGCGCTCTCCCTTCCCCTCCCGGCTGGCCGGTGGCGGAAGCACCACTGCTTGCGTGGGCACGCCGAGCACGGCGGCGAAGTCCGCGGCGAGCCGCGCGCGCATCGCGTCGAGGCCGGCCGGGTTCTCGCTGCCGGAGTTGATCTCGGCCCACGCGACGGTGCGCGCCTCGATGGCGGCGGTATCGATGCCGGAAAGGAGCTCGTCGGGAAAGTTCATCGCTGGAAACGGTAGAGCGATCCCAGGCCGAGGATCTGCGTGAGTTCGTCCAGCGCCGCGCGCACCTCGCGCAGCAACTCGACGGATGAGGCCTCCGCCGGCGTGAGCGTCTCGCGGTAGTGCTTCCGCACCCACGCCGTCATCCGCTCGTATTGCGCCTCGCTGAGGAAGACGCCGGGCGCGCAGGCGGCGATCTCGGCGGGGCGCAGCACCACGCGCAGGCGCAGGCAGGCCGGGCCGCCGCCGTTGCGCATGCTTTGGCGGAGGTCGAGGAAGCGCGCCTCGGTGATCGGCATCGCGGGGTCATCCACGAGACGGCGCACCACGGCGAGAGCCGCGGGGATCTCCTCGCAATCAGCTGGGGCCACGAGCAGCATCCCGCCGCCCGGCAGCGTGACGAGCTGCGAGTTGAAAAGGTAGGCCCGCACCGCGTCAGCCAGCGGCAGCTCGTCGGCGCCGACCCGCACGGCGCAAAGCTCCGCGCCGCCATGGAAGGCGCGGTATCGCTCGCGCAACTCGTCCACCGCTCCCTCCCCGTCGGCGTAGGCCTGCGCGTGCCACAGAAAGACGTGCTCATTGCCGGTGGCGATCACGTCGTTGTGGAAGACCCCCGCGTCGATCGCCGCGGGCGCCTGCGGCGTAAACACCGCCGCCTGCGGCCACAGGCCGTGCTGGAGCGCCACCGTCTCGCTGGCTTCCCGCGCCTGGCGCGCCGGGTAATGCCTCGGCAGCGGCGCGTCGGGTCGCGCGGCCTCGCGTCCATAGACGAAGTGGTGCAGGCCCCGCGCTGCGTGCGACGGCCCCAGCCGAGTGTGGTTGGCCGCGCCTTCGTCGCCGCGATCCGAGCCGCCGGCCAGCGGCGGGTGATGGATGAAGCGGACCGGCGAGGGAAACACGCGCCGCAGCACCTCTGCCGTGTCCGGCGCCTCGATGGAACGGTGGAGATTCGTGGCGAGATTGGCCGGGGTGAAATGCACCCGTCCGTCTCGCGTGTCCGAGCTGGGCGTGACCGTGGCGGCATTCGCCACCCACATGGACGAGGCCGACACGCACGCCGCGAGCACGTCGGGCGCATCGCGCCGGGCGCGGGAGAGAATCGTCTCGTCGTCCGGCCCATCGAATCCGAGCCGGCGCAGGACGTGCATCGCCGGCCGCTCCAGCGGCGGCAGGAGCGCCTGACGCAGGCCGAGGTCGTGCAGCGCCTTCATCTTCGCCAGCCCTTGCAGCGCCGCCTCGCGCGGATGCGACACCGCCAGCCGGTTCGCCCGCGACGCCTCGTTGCCGGTGGCTAGCCCACCGTAGTGGTGCGTCGGTCCGACGAGACCATCGAAGTTCACTTCCTGGGCGGCGGAGGCAGGCATCGAGAGAAGGGTGAGGTGACAAGTGGGCCGAGATGCGCGGGGTGGTGCGAAGTGCGCCAGGCGAAGCGCTGATTCCACCCCATGCCATCGCCCCCGCTCGTCGGCCACTTTTGTCCCATGCACCCTGGCTGTCTCGCTCAGCTCACCGCTTACCTTTCACTTCTAACTCTCGGCCGCACCCATTGCACCACGTCGCCCGGTTGCACGCGGAGACGACCGGCAGTGGCGGCGTCCAGGTCAGGCGTGCCGTCGGCATTTTCCCGCAGAGGGGCCATCGCAGCGCGGAATCCGGCCAGCGAAGTGTTTGCCACCATGCACACGGCAGCCTCGGCCGGCGGGCGGGGATGCACGGCGCGCAGCGGCGCGCGGCGGCGCTCCCGCACGGTGCGGATGTCGTCGCGCGCCACGGACACGAGCGGGCCGGCGTCAAAGATGTCCACCTCGCCCGTGTCGGCGAAGCCCTCCGCACGCAGAAGGCGCAGCGCCGGCTCGGTGTCGCGGTGGACGCGGCCGATCACCGCGCGCACGGCCGGCGGCAGCAGATCCACGTAGATCGGGTGGCGCGGCATCAGGTCGCGGATGAAGTCCTTCTCGCCCAGGCCGGAAAGGAAGTCCGCCGCGTGGAAGTCGCGCTCGAAAAACACGCGCCCTACCGCCTCCCAGAATGGCGAGCGATCCTCCTCATCCAAGTAGCCGCGCATCTCCGCGATCACCCGCTCGTCGAAGCGTGCGCGGAACTCGGCCACGAACAGGAAGCGCCCGAGCGACAGGAGCCGCCCCAGCCCCGACGCGCGCAGGTCCGGCCGCAGGAAGAGCGAGCAAATCTCGGACGGCCCCTTGTGGTTGGTGTGGAGGTGCAGCACCGAGATTTCCTTCTCGATGCCCAACGGCGGGTGCGACACCCGCTCGCGCCGCACGGCGTAGGAATAGAACGGGTCGAAGCCGCCCACCCGCGACATCACCGCCGAGGTGCCGGCGATCTCCCCGGTGCGCGCGTCTTCCAGCACGAAGAAATACTGCTCCCCACCCGGCGCGCGCACCTTCGAGCGAAACGAGGCGTGCGAGATTTGGAGCCGCCCCTCCAGAAAACCCTCCTCCGGCGGCAGCGTGGTCAGCCCACCGGCTACCGCTGCCACGAGGCGGGTCAGGCCGACCAAGTCGCGCGGCTCGCCGGGACGCAGGAAGAATGGCTCGGGGGTCATGCCAGCCGCAGGTTACACCAGATCGGCCCCGTCGGTCTCGCGCGGAGCCCACAGGTTGTAGAGGCGGCACGTCCGCGCTCGCGGACAGAGCCGCCTCTACGCCGCAGTGACTACTTTCCCTTCGCCGTCCCGTCCGCCGGGGCGGACACCTGCACCTTCGCGCCGGGGCGGATGGTGTCATTTGGGTTGCGCACCACGCGGTCGCCGGCCTGGAGGCCGCTGGCAATTTCCAACTGCGTGCCGAGGTCGCGGCCGAGCTGCACCGTGCGCAGTTGCACCACGTTTCCCTCGCCCACCACCGCCACCGTGGCGGCCGCCGAGCGGAACATCACCGCCGACACCGGCACGAGCAGCGCGGGGGCCGTCGGGACGATCTGGAAGCGCACCTGCGCGTAGGAGCCAGCCACCAGCTTGCGGTCAGGATTCGGCACCTCCACCTCCACACGAAGCGTGCGCGTGACCGGATCGATGGCGCCGGCCGTGCGGACTACCTTGCCGGGAAAGCTTTCACCCGGAAACTCACGCAGCAGCAGCTCGGCGGTCTGGCCGATCTGAATCCCGCGCGACTCGTTCTGCGGCACGCTCGCGAAAACCCGCAGGCGGTCCACCTGCTCCAAGGTGAAGAGGCCGGCGTCGGCCGGGTTGTTGGCGGACACGAGGTTGCCCGGCTCCGCGCGGCGGGCGGTGATCACGCCGGCGAAGGGCGCCGTGACGCGCTGGAACTCCCGCAGTTCACGCAGGCGCTGGAGATTCGCCTGCGCGGTATATTGGCGTGCCTCGGCGGCCTTGAAGGTTGCCTGGCGCTCGTCCACCTCCTGTTTGGAGACCGCCTTCTGGTCGAGCAGCTTGCCGTAGCGGTCGGCGTTGAGTCGGGCGACACCGGCGTTCGCGTCTGCCTCCCGCACGGCTGACTCCGCGGCGCGAAACTCCTGGTCAAGGTCGGGCGTCTCGATCTCGGCGAGCACTTCGCCCGCCTTGACGTGGGCGCCGATATCCACCGAGAACCCTTTCACGTAGCCCGTGGCCCGCGGCCGCACCGCGGTGCGCTGCCACGACTCCGTGGTGGAAGGCAGGATCAACTCGCGGGCCGCGGCAGAGGGTTGCGCGATGATCACGCCGACTTCGGGCGCGCTGGCCTCGGCCGCCGTGGCGCGAAGCTGCGCTGCCGCCCGGGCGCGAACCACGAAGCCAACCAGCAGCACGCTCGTGAGCAAGATTGCCGTTGCCGTGAGCAGCGGCCAGGCGGCGCGGGAGCGGCGCGGCGGGGTGGCGGTGGGCTTGGGTTCTGAGGCTTCAGTTTTCACGAGTGGGAAAGTGCAATGGCCGGCTGGCCGGGATTGGTTCCATGGTGTCCGGCCGGGGCCTCGGGCGCTGGTTGAGGCACGACGGCATTCTTGCGCATCGCCACGAAAACGGTCGGCACGAGGAACAGCGTCGCCACGGTCGCGAGCAAGAGGCCGCCGATGGCCGCGCGGCCGAGCGGGGCGTTTTGCTCGCCGCCCTCGCCGGCACCGATGGCCATCAAGGTCATGCCGAGCACCATCGCGCCCGCGGTCATCAGCACCGGACGCAGGCGCGTGCGTCCGGCCTCCACCGCCGCCTCGAGCGCGCCGATGCCGGCCTGGAGCCGCTCGTTGGCAAAAGTGATCATGAGGATCGAGTTCGCCGTAGCCACGCCCAGGCACATGATCGCGCCCATCAGCGAGGGCACGCTGAACGTGGTGCCCGTCACCCAGAGCATCCACACCACGCCGGCCAGCGCCGCGGGCAGCGCCGAGGCGATGATGAGCGGGTCGCTCCACGACTGGAAGTTCACCACCATCAGGAAGTAAATGAGCAGCGCCGCCGCGCCGATGCCGAGCAGGAGCTGAGAGAACGCGTTCTCCATGCTCGCGGCTTGCCCCTGAAGGTCGATGGTCGCGCCCGGCGGGAGCTTCTTGCGGTATTCCTCCACGACGCGGCGCACATCGTCGGTGAGCGCGCCGAGGTCGCGGTTTTGCACGCCGGTGTAGATCGTGAGCGTGGGCTGCACGTCGGTGTGCGTGACCATCGCGGGCAGCTCGCGGCGCTCGTAAGACGCGAGGTTGGTCAGGAGCTGGGTGCCGGCGGCCTCGCCGTTCTCCCCGCGCACGGGCGCGGATGTCAGCGCGGCGAGCGAGGGCAGCCGCCACGGCGGCGTTTGCACGGCGACGAGGTAGGAAGAGCCAGTCTTCGAGTCGGCCCAATACACCGGCTGCACCTGCGAGCTGCCCGAGAAGTGGAGCAACAGCGCATTGGCCACGGCCCGCTGGGTGAGGCCGAACTCGGCCGCGCGCTCGCGGTCCACGTTCACGCGCAGCGTGGGAAGGTCCTGCGGCTGGTAGAGGAACACGTCCACCGCCCCCGGCAGCGCCTTCAGCTTCGCCTCGATCTCCCGCGCCAGGCCATACACGCCCGCCAGATTTTGGCTTACGAGCCGGATTTCGATCGGCGAGGGCAGGCCGAAGTTCAGGATCTGCGACACGATGTCGCCCGGCATGAAGTAGAACCCCACGCCCGGAAACTCCCGCGGCAGGCGCGCGCGCAGCTCGGCGATATATTCCGGCGTGCGCTTGAAACGCTTCCGGTCCTTCTTCAGCGACACGAGCATCTCGCCGTCGAAGGAGCCCACCGTGGTGCTGTCGCTGAACCCGAGGTTGATGGGATCGGGCTGGCCCACGTTGTCGATGATGAGTGCGATCTCCTCGTTCGGGATCACCGTGCGCATGAAACGCTGCACGCGCGCGAAAAGCTGCTCGGTCTCCTCCAGGCGCGTCCCCGTCGGCGCCACGACGTGGAGGCGGAACTGGCCAGCGTCCACCGAGGGGAAAAAGTCGCGCCCCACCCGCGGCAGCGCCACGGCGGCGCCCACGCACGCGAGGCCGAAGACGAGGAAGACCGCCGCCCGGTGCTCCAGGCACCAGCGCAGCAGGATCGCGTAGCGGTCCCGCACGGCAAAGAATCCGCGCATGAAGTAAGCGTGCGCGCGGCCGAAGATCCCTTTGCCCTCCAGTTGGACGGCGTGCTCCTCGTCCTCGTGCTGCGCCTCCTTTTCGGAGATGAGATAGCGCGCCAGCACCGGGATCACCGTGCGCGACAGGATGTAGGAGGCGAACACCGCGAACACCACCGCCAGCGCCAGCGGCAGGAACAGGAAGCGCGGCGGGCCGTCCAGGAACGTCACGCTCACGAACACGATGCAGATGCACAGCGTGGAGATGAACGCCGGCACGGCGATTTGCTCCGCGCCGTCGAGGATCGCCGTGGGCAGATCCTTCCCCATCGCGAGGTTGCGGTGGATGTTCTCGATCTCCACCGTGGCGTCGTCCACGAGGATGCCCACCGCCAGCGCGAGGCCGCCCAGGGTCATCACGTTGAAGGTGTAGCCGAGCGCATTCAGCGCGCAGATGGACACCAGCATCGAGAGCGGGATCGTCACGAGCACCACGAGCGTGGAGCGCCACGACCCCAGGAAAAGCAGGATGAACGCGCCCACGAGGCACGACACGATCGCCAGCTCATGGATCACGTTTTCCACCGCGGCCGACACGAACACCGACTGGTCGAAGAGCGGCTCGATCTGCATCCCCTCCGGCGCGATCGCGCGCAGGCTTGGCAGCAACCCCTTCACGCGCTTCACGATGTCGAGCGTGGAGGACGCGCCGCTTTTGAGGATCGTGAGGAGCACCGAGCGCTCGCCGTCGCGGCGCACGATGTTCGTCTGGACCGCCGAGCCGTCGCGCACGAAGGCCACGTCGCGCACATAGATCATCACGCCATTGCGGGCGCGGATCGGCACGTCATTGAGCGCCGCCACCACGTCGGGCGAGGAGTTGAGCTGCACGGCATATTCCCGGTCGCCGATGCGGGCCACGCCGGAAGGCAGCGTTAGGTTCTGGGCCGAGATGGCGTCGGCCACCTCGGTGGGGGCAATCCCGCGCGAGAGCAGCGCCTCCGGGTCGAGGTCCACCTGGATCTGCCGCGCCGCGCCGCCGTAGGGCAGCGGCAGCACCGTGCCGGGCACCGTCACCACGGCCTGCCGCACGCGCAGGCGCCCGAAGTCGAACATCGCCCCCTCGGTGAGGTTCTTCCCGGACAAGGCGAGCTGGATCACCGGCACCGACGAAGCGTTGAAGCGCACGATCAGAGGCGGCTGCGTGCCCGTCGGCATGCGGCGCAGGATGGTCTGCGAGACCGCCGTCACCTCGGCGATGGCCTGCTCGATCTTCGCGCCCTCCTGGAAGAAGATGCGGATCACGCCCACGCCCGGGCGCGTCTGCGACTCGATGCGCTTGATGTTCGAGACCGAGTTCGAGATCGAGAACTCGGAGAACTGCGTGATCTGCCGCTCCATCTCCGGCACGGTGAGGCCCGTGTAGGTCCAGATCAGCGTGACCACCGGAATGTCCACCTCGGGGAAAATGTCGGTGGGCGTCTTCCGGATGGCCGAGCCCCCCATGACGATGATCACCAGCGCCATCACCACGAAGGTGTAGGGACGCTGGAGGGCTAGCCGGACGATCCACATGAGCTAAGAAGGAGGGCGCGGCGCGCGACGAGTCCCGTCGAGGATTTACAAAACGTTCCGTAGCGTTATACAATCGCCGCGTTCCCCCATGTCAAGCAATGCTCTCGCGGCCGGGGACGGGGGAGCCTCGGCCGCGAG
>CALMOL010000206.1:24111-25972 GCA_937871685.1 uncultured Verrucomicrobiota bacterium | reverse complement strand
AGGCTTTGCAGAAGTCGGGAGCGGATCATAGCGCGCGCCTCCTCAAATCGCCTTGGCGGCACGCATCTCGTTGACCGTCGCGGGATCAAAGCCCAGCTCGGCGAGGATCGCGTCCGTGTGCTCGCCGAGCGCGGGGATGGCGTCCATGCGCGGCTCCCACTCGGGCGGCATCCCGGGCGGCAGCGGCGCGGGGACGGGACCGGCAGGCGAGGGGACTTCCACCCAGCGCTTGCGCTCCCGGAGCTGCGCGTGCTCCCACACGTCGCGCATGTCGTTCATCCGCGCGTTGCCGATGCCGGCCTCGTCCAGGCGCGCGATGAAGTCCTCCGCGGTCAGCCCGGCGAAGGTTTCCACGATGATCGCCCGCAGCTCGGCGCGCGCATCCGAGCGGCGGAAGTTGGAGGAGAAGCGCGGGTCCGTCGTCAGCTCCGGCCGCCGGAGCACCACCTCGCAGAACTTGGCCCACTCGCGCTCGTTTTGGAGGCCGAGCATCACCGTCTTGCCGTCGCCGGCCGGGAAGGGGCCGTAGGGATAGATCGTCGAGTGCGCCGCGGCCGCGCGCGGCGGCGGCGGCGCGCCGTCGAAGGCGTAGTAAAGCGGATACAGCATCCACTCGACCGTGCTCTCCAGCATCGAGATATCGAGGCGGCAGCCCTGGCCCGTCCGGCCGCGCTGGATGAGGGCGGCGAGGATGTTCGAGTAGGAATACATTCCGGCGGCGATGTCGGCGAGCGAGCAGCCCGCTTTCGCCGGCTCCTCGGGCGTGCCGGTGATCGAAAGGAAGCCGGCCTCGCTTTGGATGAGAAGGTCGTAGGCCTTCTTGTTGCGGTAGGGGCCGTCCGCGCCGTAGCCCGAGATGTCGCACACGATGAGGCGTGGGTGCTTGGCTTTGAGGGCCTCGTGCGAGAGGCCGAGCCGCGCGGCGGCGCCGGGCGCGAGGTTTTGCACGAGCACGTCGGCGCGCTCCAGGAGGCGGCCGAGCACCTCGGCGGCCTGCGGGTGCTTCACGTCGAGGGTGAGGCTTTCTTTGGAACGATTCGTCCACACGAAGTGGGAGGCGAGGCCGCGGACGCGCTCGTCGTAGCCGCGGGCGAAGTCGCCGACGCCCGGGCGCTCCACCTTGATGACGCGCGCGCCGAGATCGGCGAGCTGGCGGGTGCAGAACGGTGCGGCCACGGCGTGCTCGAGCGTGACGACGGTGATTCCTTCGAGGGGGCGCATGGGACGAATGGGACGGATAGGTCGAATAGGTCAGGCGAGCGTGGCGACGCCGTCGGTGGTGAGGAAGCCAGCGGCGTCGCGGCCCCAGAGTCGCACGGTCTTGCCGTCATCCGAAGGCTCGCCGCACGCGGTCCACGCGGCGCCGGTCACGCACACGGGGCGCACGGAGCGGAAATCGAACGCCGTGATCGTTGCGCTCGGCCGCTCGCGTCGCACGAGGTCGATCAACAGCGTGGCCGCCAGCGGGCCGTGGAAGACGAGGCCCGCGTAGCCTTCCACCTCGGTCGCGTAGCGGTAGTCGTAATGGATGCGGTGGCCGTTGAAGGTGAGCGCCGAGTAACGAAAGAGAAGCGTCTCGTTCGGCAACGTTTCGCGCGACCACGCTCCTGCCAGCGCCTCCTTTGGCGGCGGCGCGGGATCGCCGGGCTGAGGATCGCCGCGATACACGATGTCGTGCTCTTCCGTCAGCGCGAGGCCGGCGGCGTTGCGGAACTCATGCCGCACCAGCACGAAGGCCAGCGGGCCAGTGCGCCCTTGCTTCTCCGTGATGGAGACGAGGCGCGACTCGCGCTCCACCTCCTCGCCGACGCGCAGCGGATGATGCCAGCGCAGTCGCCCGCCCGCCCACATCCGGCGCGGC
>CALMOL010000206.1:14074-24101 GCA_937871685.1 uncultured Verrucomicrobiota bacterium | reverse complement strand
CACGGGCGGCTGGAACCCACCCTTGGCCGGATGAGCGTCGCTTCCCTGCTCGGAACGTCGGCGAACGTCGAGGAATTACATCCAATGCCACTGCGGCGGCAGCGGGTCGCCGGCCTGCGGCGGCGGGTCGTCGCGGTCCAGCGTGGCCGAGAGCGCCGCGACGGGCGTCGGCGCGATCACGTCGGTGCGCGTCTCCGTCCGTCCGATCCAGGACTCGAGGGGTGGCGGGGTGGCGGGTTCGGCCATGGTTCGGGGAACGACGAGGCGCACAGGGAACGCCACGCGTTCGCCGCCCGCAAGGCCCTTGCCCGCCGCGGTCCGCGAAAAAAGCTGGCGCCTTTTTGACGCTGCGTTCTTCTGCGGTGAATCCCTCTGCCGCCAACCCCCGTTCGCCATGAGCAATGCCATTCGCAAGGAAGACGTGATCGAGAGCGTCGCCGACGCGCTCCAATTCATCTCTTACTACCACCCGGCCGATTATCTCCGCCACCTCGCCGAGGCCTACGAACGCGAGCAGTCGCCCGCCGCGAAGGACGCCATCGCGCAGATCCTCACGAACTCGCGCATGGCCGCCGAGGGCCACCGGCCGATGTGCCAGGATACGGGGATCGTGAACGCCTTCGTGAAAATCGGCATGGACGTGCGCTGGGAAGGATTTCACGGCGAGACGATTGAGGACGCGATCAACGAGGGCGTCCGCCGCGGCTACCACCATCCCGACAACGTGCTGCGCGCCTCCGTCGTCGCCGATCCGCTCTTCGCGCGCAAGAACACGCGCGACAACACGCCGGCCATCGTCCACGTCGAGATGGTGCCGGGCGCGAACGTCGAGATCACGGTGGCCGCGAAGGGCGGCGGCTCGGAGAACAAGTCGAAGTTCGTGATGCTGAATCCGTCCGACTCGCTCGTGGACTGGGTGCTCAAGACCGTGCCCATCATGGGTGCCGGCTGGTGCCCGCCCGGCATGCTCGGCATCGGCATCGGCGGCACCGCGGAGAAAGCCATGCTCATGGCCAAGGAATCCCTCATGGCGCCGCTCGACATGACCGAATTGCTCGCGCGCGGCCCGCGCGACCAGGTCGAGGAACTCCGCATCGAGCTCTACGACAAGGTCAACGCCCTCGGCATCGGCGCGCAGGGCCTCGGTGGGCTGACCACCGTGCTCGACGTGAAGATCATGATGGCGCCGACGCATGCCGCGTCGCTGCCCGTGGCCATGATCCCGAATTGCGCCGCCACGCGCCACGCGCACTTCGTCCTCGATGGCTCCGGCCCCGCCAAGCTCGCCGTTCCCTCGCTCGCCGACTGGCCGGATGTCGCGTGGGCGCCGGACGTGGAGAAGTCCCGCCGCGTGAACCTCGACACGCTCACCCGCGAGGAAGTCATGTCGTGGCATCCCGGCCAGACGCTTCTCCTCTCCGGCAAGCTCCTCACCGGCCGCGACGCCGCCCACAAACGCATGGCCGACATTCTCGCGCGCGGCGAGCCGCTCCCGGTGGACCTCGCCGGCCGCGCCATCTATTACGTCGGCCCGGTGGACCCCGTGCGCGACGAGGCCGTCGGCCCGGCCGGGCCTACCACCTCCACGCGGATGGACAAGTTCACCGAGCTGATGCTCTCGCAGACGGGCCTCTTCGTCATGGTCGGCAAGGCCGAGCGTGGCCCGGCCGCCATCGAGGCGATCCGGAAGCACCGCGCCGCGTATCTCATGGCCGTGGGCGGCGCGGCCTACCTCGTGTCCCGGGCGATCAAGAAATCGCGCGTCCTCGCCTTCGAGGATCTCGGCATGGAGGCGATCTACGAGTTCACCGTGGATGACATGCCCGTGACCGTAGCCGTGGACGCCAACGGCACCTCCGTCCACGACACCGGCCCGCGCGAGTGGAAGGCAAAGATCGAGCAGATGCCCACCTGCTCGCGCTGCGCGCCGCCGCGGCCCGCGGTGCTTGCCGGCGCCTGATCCCGCCCCGCCAAACGCGCCCCATGGAAGACCTGTCCGCGGCGATTCGCGGCATCCAGTTCATCGAGCACCTCGGCGTCGAGGTGCTGGAAATCTCGCCGGGCGCCGCGCGGCTCGCGCTGAACTCGCAGCCCTTCATGATCAACTCGTGGGGCGTGCTCCACGGCGGCGTCACGATGTCGCTCATCGACGTGTGCATGAGCCTCGCCGGCCGCTCGCTCAATCCCGCCGGCCTCATCGGCGTGACCATCGAGATGAAGGTGAACTTTCTCGCGCCCGGCTGCGACCGCCTCATCGCCGCGGCGCGCGTTTGGCCGCAGGGCCGCTCGATGTTTTGCGCCGAGTGCGAGGTCACCATGCCGGACGGCACGGTCACCGCCCGCGGCCTCGGCACCTTCAAGCTGCGCGGCGTGAAGCCCGCCGATTCTTCTCCCCCACCATGAAAACCCCTGCCGCTCGTCCGAAGAAATCATCCGCCGCCGAAGTCGCCCCGATGCCCGCCGCCGTCCCCGGCCTCGCCGAGACGCCCGCGCAGACCGCCCTCCGCCTGCGGGTGCGCAAGGAACTGGAGCCGTTCGGCGACCCTTATTGGCGCGCCCTCGACGACAAGCGCGCGTATCCCGAAGCCTACGCGAAGGCCTTCGCCAAGAACCGCCTTCTCGCCGCGCTGATCCCCGAAGAATACGGCGGCCTCGGCCTCCCGCTTTCCGACGCCGCGCTCATCGTGGAGGAGGTCAACCAAATGGGTGGCAACGCCGGCACCGCCCACGCGCAGATGTATATCATGGGCACCTTGCTGCGGCACGGCTCCCCCGAGCAAAAGCAGAAGTGGCTCCCGCAGATCGCCTCCGGCAAGCTGCGCCTCCAGGCCTTCGGCGTCACCGAGCCGAAGGCCGGCTCCGACACCACCAAGATCGAGACCCAGGCCGTGCGGAAGGGCGGCCACTACGTCGTCAACGGCGAGAAGCGCTGGATCTCCCGCATCCAGTATTCCGAACTGATGCTCCTGCTCGCGCGCACCTCGCCGCCCAGGCCGGACGACCGCACCTTCGGCCTCTCCACCTTCCTCGTGGACCTGCGCAAGGCGAAAGACGCCATCGACATCCGGCCGATCAAGGTGTGGATGAACAACTTCACCAACGCGCTCACGATCCGGGACCTCAAGATTCCCGCCGAGAACCTCGTCGGCGAGGAGGGCCGCGGCTTCCGCTACATCATCGACGGCTGGAACGCCGAGCGCATTCTGATCGCCGCCGAGTGCGTGGGCGACGGCCGCTGGTTCGTGGAGCACGGCGCGGCCTACGCGAAGCAGCGCGTGGTCTTCGGCCGTCCGCTCGGGCAGAACCAGGGCGTGCAGTTCCCGCTCGCCCGCTCCCACATGATGGTGGAGGCCGCCGACCTCATGCGCCGGCAGGCGTCCGCCCTCTTCGACGCGGGAACGAAGTGCGGCGCCGAGGCGAACATGGCCAAGCTGCTTGCCTCCGAGGCCTCGTGGCAGGCCGGCAACGCGTGCATGGACACCTACGGCGGCAACGGCTTTGCCGCCGAGCACGACGTGGAGCGCAAGATGCGCGAGACGCGCCTCTACCAGACCGCGCCGATCAACAACAACCTCGTGATGTCCTACATCGCCCAGCACGTGCTGGGGCTGCCGCGGTCGTTTTAGGCGCGGGCCGTCCACCTCGGGCGGCTTCGCCGCAGCGGGCGCGGGCGCTTCCTTGGCTTGCGGCCGTCAGCGTCGGTGAATCTTCCACGGCCATTCCTCGGGACTGGCGCACAATCCAAGGACGACGGGATTATTCAGGATGTAGTGAGCCTTCGAGGTGAGTTGTTCGCCGCGCTCATCGTCGCGCAGGCGATGGTCGAAATATCCCTCCTGCCAGTGGACGCCGGAATGCCGGGCGGCCCATCGCTTCCATTGGCCAATCACCTTGCTCATGTGCTCGTGCGCGGGGAAAGCGGCAAGCGCATGCAGATGATCGGACATCAACACGAGAAGACCCAGCCACCAGCGACCCCTCGCATGGTAAAACTCGGCCGTTTCAAGCAAGGTGCGGGCAAGCGCCGGATCTGTGAGCGGAACTTTCTGCTCACGCGCAACACGGATCCGCAGGTGATAGAGGCTGCCCGCTTCCACCCAGTGGGGAACATCATGGTAGAGCCGGCCAAAGCGTCTCGGTGTGGACATGGGGGAACGCATAGGGATAGCCCATCGAGGTGGACGGCGCGATCCTTCGCGCCGGCGGCGGCGCAGCCGCGTGGCTTTTCATCGGGTGGCCGCTGTCATCTCCGCCAAGGCCGCCGCGGCGAGCTTCCTGACGCTGGAATTCTTAAACCGCGCGCTCGCCGCCGCGATGAAATCAGCCCGGGCCTCCTCCCGCCTCCCGAGCGCGAGATACGCCCGGCCGCGATTGTAGATGATGTAGCCATCATCCGGCGCCAGGATGGCGGCCGCGTCGAATTCCGTCCGCGCCTCCACGGGCCGCTCGAGCAGCAGGAGGATATCTCCTCGCCGGTTGTGCGCCTTGGCGAGCATGGCGCTCCGCATTGGGTGCATCTCCGGCACGCAAAACTCCACCGCTTCGAGCAAGGCATCGCACGATTCCAGCAAGCTCTCCGCGCGAAGCTTGGCCGCATTCAGATCGCGCAGCGCTTCCTTCAGCTTGTCCAAAAGCGTGGCGAGAATCGGCACGGCCTCCCGGTCCGGCCCGCGCCGGCGAAGCTCCTCCACGCACTTCTCCACCTCGCCCGCCGCGGCGCGTTGCCGAAGCTCCTCCCACGAGACCACGGCCGGAGCCGCTGGCACTCCAGCCGGCTTGGCGCTGGGCGCGGGCAGCAAAACCACGTCGTCCCCCACCAAGCGCGAATACTCCGCCGGAACCTGCACGCCGCCGGAACGCTTCATCACGCCGGCGCGCGTGCGCTTGAAGACCTGCTCGATGCTCAGCCCCGGCGTCAGCAGGTGCCGGATGAGCTCGTCGGTGTAGAGCCCGTTCGACCCGCTCCCGTCCTCGGCCGTCCGTCCGGCGTCCGTGGCGAAGGCCACCAGCGATCCCGCGGGCGGATTCATCTCCGCCAATCCTCCGCTCCCGGCCACGGCGCGCTGCGCGGGATCGCGCGCCACGGGCGTGTTCCGGCAAGCGTCCAGAATCACCAGGTTGCACGCGCTCCCCGCGGCGCTCATCGCCGCGACCGCCTGCTCCGCGTTGAACAATCGCGTCTCGGCCAGGAGCCGCCGGCCTTGGGCATCCCCCGCGGCGGCGGGATCGTAGCCCGAGCGGATCGGCAGCAGATAGTTCGCGCCGGCGACGGAAATCCCGTGGCCCGCGAAATAGAGAAGCCCCACCTCGGCCCCACGCAGCTTCTCGGAAAACTTCAGCAAGCTGACCATCAGCTCGTCGCGCGAGACGTTGTGCTTCTCGATCACCGCAAAGCCCAGGCCCCGCAGCGCGCGAGCCATCGCCTTGGCATCGTTGTCGGGATTGCGCAGCGGCCCCACGGCCGGCTCGTAGCGGTGATTGCCGATCACCAGGGCGACCCGCCCGCCCTTGGCCGGCTCGGCGGCAAGGATAGCCGACGACAGCGCGAGAAAAGCGAAGGCCCGCAGGGCGAAGGTGAGGAATTGCACGGCGGCCGGGGAAGGATACAAGGCTGCCTTGCGATGCCAACGCCAATCCGGCCGACCTTGCTCCGCGGCTGCCTGCTGGGGGTGCTTTTGGCCGCGGCCTGCACCAGCCCCAGCGGCGGGCCCGCCTCCTCCGGCAAGGCGGTGGTCCCCGGCGACCCATCGGCCCCGTCCCAAATCACGCCGACCGATTCCCTGGCGATCGCGCGCCAACTGGCCAGCCATCCGTGGCAGCCCTTCGCGAACAACATCCTCCACGGGAAAGACCAGGCCGGGGTAGTCGTCCACACGGCCGATGCCGCCTACGCGGACCCCTCGGGCCGCCGTGGCTGGTGGCTCCCCGGCGAGGTGAACGTGGGCATCCCCTACAAGTGGGGCGGCTTCGACGATGCCGCGTCGTTCAACGCCGCCGTCGCGCAAGGACTGGCCGCGGGCGACGTTTCCTCGCCGGAAAAGCGCCGGCTCGGCAACGCGGCGGTCTCCGCGCAGGCGGCCGGGCTCGACTGCTCGGGCTTCGTCTCGCGCTGCCTCCGGCTGCCGTTCGTGCACGACACGGCGCAATTGCCCGCCGTTTGCTCCGAGCTGTCCAACCCGCAGGACCTGCGCCCGGGCGACCTGCTGAACATCCCGCGGCGCCACGTGCTGCTGTGCGCCGGCTGGGCCTCGCCGGACCGGAAATGGATCTACTTCTACGAGACCGGCGGCCTGCCCGACTATTGGCGGCCCGGCCTGAAACAAGCGCCCTTGGACAAGCTGCTGGCCCTCGGCTACCGCCCGCTGCGCTACCGCGGCATGGCCTCGGAGACGCGGACCGACGGGAAGGAAATGCTGACCCGCGCGGTGGCGAGCACGGCGGCCGTCGTGACCACTCCGACGGTGGGCGAGCCTTGAGAGAGCTTTGGGCCCCGGCGCCGCCGGGTGACACGCGCGCAAACGCCGTTCTCATTGCGCCAGGCGGCCCGCGTCCTCATGCCAACACGCGACCAAAATTGCAAGATAGACCTGTGTGAAGTTGTAGAGGCGGCTCTGTCCGCGTAGCGGACGTGCCGCCTCTGACTACCTCTCGGGTGGCCGCAGTTCGGACCTCCCAGCTACAGCCACCCAAGAAGAAGCTCGAGGCGGCACGTCCGCTACGCGGACAGAGCCGCCTCTACAGCGGCCGGCCGCGCCATCGTGCAATTTCCGTCACGCTTTGGTCTCACGGATCGACGACAACGCGGTAGAAGCCCTGCCCGGCGGTCGGGCTGGGATCGGCGAAGGTCAGCGGCGTCGGCGTGGCCAAGGCGCTTGCGGGCACGCTTTGGTCGGCTACGCCATTGACCGGGGCGAAGGTGCCACTGCCAAGCGAATCGCGGCGCTGCAGGCGGTAGGCGTGGCCGGGATAGCCATTGATCTGCACGCTGACCGACGATCCACCGGCCGCGCGCACAACGGCATTGACCCGAACGACGCTGGAATCGATCACCACGCCGTTGTTGGTGAAGGCGCCGGCCACCGAGAGGCTGCCGGAGATGAGGTCGAGCGTGCCGTTGTTGACGAAGGTCGATCCGGTGGGAACCACAAGCGAGGCGCCCCGCTCCACGCGCACCAAGCCGCCCGAGTTCACGGTCACCCCGCCGTTGGCATTCAGCGTGCCGGCGGTCAGCATCACGAGCCCGCCGGAATTGACGACGAGCCGGCCGGTCAGGTTGCCGGCGCCGGTCAGCGTCGCCCCGTTGCCCACGAGCACCTGGCCGGTGCCGAGCGAATTTGGATCGCTCATGACCAGCGTGCCGGCGTTGATCGTGGTGCCGCCGGAATAGCTCAGGGGCAGGTCTATGGTCCAGGTGCCAGAACCAGTCTTGGTTACGGCACCGGCGGAAAAGCTGACGCCGCCGCTCACGGCCGCCGAGAAGGCCTGGCTGCCGCCGGTGCCGTCGTCGGTCAGGGTGAGCTTCACGCCGCTGTTGCTGCCCAGATTCAACCCGCCGTGGATGGCGCTGCCGATCTGGAGGGTGACGGCGTTCGCGAAGTTGCCCATCACGACGCCGCCGTTGATGACGCCATTGCGGAGGTTTGTCAGCGTGCCGTTCAAATTGCCGAAGTTGACCCCCGCGCCATTGGCGGCCTGGACAACGGCTGTCGTGCCACCCGTGCCGCCGCTGATCGTGCCGGAGTTCGTCAAGCTGCCTCCCAGGGCGAAGCTGATCCCCGTGCCGCCGGAGCCCGCGCTAGTGGAATAGATGCCGGAGACGACACTCCCGCCGTTGCCCGCGGTGATCGTGCCGCTGTTGGAAAAGGAAGCCAGGCTGGCACTCAGCGCGACGCCGCCGCCACCGCCGCCGCCGCTCGAGTAACCGTCTCCGCCATTGCCCCCCGTGATGGCGCCAGCGTTGGAGAATGAAGCTCTTCCACCGAGGTTGACGCCGGCGCCCCCGGCGCCCCCGTAATCCAGCGTGTGCGTGCCGGTGGTCCCACCGGCGCCCCCGTTGATGGCGCCTCCGAGGCTGTTGGCAAAGGTGCGAGCCGCGCCAGAAAGACTGACGCCGGTGCCGCCGCTGCCCCCGCTGCTAGGTCTGCCGCCGGACCGACCGAGTCCCGCGTTGCCGCCGCTGATCGCGCCGCCGTTGTTGTTCAACGTGGCGCCGTCGTTGGCGAAGGCGATGCCGGTGCCGCCAGCACCGGTCGTAAAGAAGCCGTTGTCTCCACCCGATCCGCCGCGAATGACGCCGCTGTTCGTCACCGTGATGTCGCGTCCGGACCCTTCCATGCCCAAGCCTCCGGAAGTCCCGTTTCGGCTGAAGGGCGTGGCCGCTCCTCCGCTGATGAGGCCACCGGCATTGTTGGTGAGGGAACCGTTGCTGCTGTTAAAGGCAACGCCGGCGCCGCCGTTGCCTCCGCCTTGGGAAAGCGAAATCGTGGTGGCCGCATTCCCGGCCTTGATCGTGCCCGAGTTGGTGAGCACAAAACCCGTCTGGTCCACGACGCTGACACCCGTGCCCCCCGTCCCGCCGACGTTTCCGCCCGTCACATCCCCGCCGGCGCCGCCAAGGATCGTGGCGCCGCTGTTGTTCGTCAGGGTGCCGCCTCCGGTGAAGTGAGCCCCCGGCCCGCCATTGCCTCCATTGCCATAGCTGGAGGACGACTGTCCGCCGAAGGAAGATTGATTGAATCCCCCGTTGCCGCCGGCGATGGAGCCGTTGTTCGCCGCCGTCGCGACGTCCACGAAGGCGATGCCCGCCCCGCCGACGCCGCTGCTGCGAAAGGAAGAGTCGCCGCCGTTGCCGCCGGTGATCGTACCGCCATTGGTCAGCGACGTTCCCGCGCTCAACCCGTTGACGCTCGCGACGCCGGGGCCGCCGACGCCGCCGGCACCGGGGCCGGAATATTGGCCGCCGCCCGCTCCACCGTTGCCACCGGCGGCCGAGGCATGCGTCGCCAGGGTGATGGCGGCGAGATCGCCTTCGGTGCTCGCCGTCACTGCGGCGGCGCCCGCGCCGGCATCGCCGGAAGAGTTCACCGTGCCCGCCCCACCGCGCATGGACAGCGGGGTCGTCCCGTCTCCGAGCACCAGCGTGCCGGCATAGACGGCGCCGCCGCCGGTGAGCGTGCTCGCGCCCCCAAGGACGAGCGTGCCGTTGGTGACCGCCGTCGGACCATTGTAGGTATTCGCGCCGGAGAGAGTCAGCGTGCCGTCGCCTCCCTTGGCTAGCCCGCCGTCAATCGCCGCGTCGCCGCTGATCGTCGAGTGGACGAGGCTCTGCGCGATGGTGATGTCGCCGCTGTCCAGCTGGAGGACGGCCCCGCCGTTGCGCACATTGGCGGTGGCCAGCCCCTGCATGAAACTCGCGGTGCTGGTGGAGGAATGGAGCGTGCCGCCATTGAAGTTGAAGGTGCCTCCGCCCGAGCTGGTCACCTGCGGAACCGCAAGGGAGCCGCCATTGAGATGGTAGGTGCCAGGACTGCCGAACACGCCGACCTGAAGGCTGCCGCCGCTGAGGACGGTCAAACTTCCACCGTTTTGACTCACGACGCCGGAACTCGTCGCGTAGTAACCGCCCAACGTAACGGAAGCCGCGGAAACGGTGCCCGAACCGCTGAGATTGAGCGTGCCTGGACCGGTCACGCCGACGTAGATCGCTCCCGAGGGGGCGGAGAGGCTTCCGCCGGTCAGGTTATAGGTCCCTTGGGTGGTGGTGCCCGAGGTGATATTGCCGCCGATCTGAAGGGCGAAAGAGGCGGTGAGAGTGATGCTCCCGCCACTTTGCTTGAACGTGCCCGTGCTGGTGTCCGCCACGATGATCGACGAGTAGGGAAACGATCCGCCGCTGTAGGTGTAAGGGCTGTTTCCGCGGGCCGCGTCCACGATCAGGGTTTGCCCGGCGGCGCGTGGCGGCGCGATCAGGGCGAGGCCGGCGGCAATCATCCCGGCGATCGAGAGCAAGCGGATGGCAAGGCGGGTG
>CALMOL010000206.1:1820-14064 GCA_937871685.1 uncultured Verrucomicrobiota bacterium | reverse complement strand
GCATGATGGCGAGAGGGCGGGACGATCGGAAAACAAGCGGGCTTGCCTTCCCCAAAGGAGAAAAGCCGGGCGCGTGGCAAAAAATCCGCGCGGGAGGTGAAAAATCTCGGCGGACCCCATCCTTGGCGGGTGCGGAAGGGCTCCCGCGCTGCTCCTTGTCGCAAGCGTCTTCACGCCTATTCTTCCCGCCTGTGCCTTCCTCGCCGTGCCCGCCGGCCAGTCAATTCGAGCCGTTCCACACCACGCACTGGAGCGTGGTCCTCGGCGCCGGGGAAAGCAGCGATCCCGCGGGCGCCCAGGCCGCGCTGGCGCATCTTTGCCAGACCTATTGGGCGCCGCTTTACGGGGTGATCCGCCGCCGGGGCCACTCGATGCACGACGCGCAGGACTTGACCCAAGGCTTCTTCGCCCACCTCATCGAGAGCCGGGCCTACGCGCGCACGGACCAGCGGAAGGGAAAGTTCCGCGCTTTCCTGCTCGCCTCGCTGCGAAACTTTCTCGCCGACGCGCGCGACCACCAGCGGGCGCTCAAGCGCGGCGGCGATTGCAGCTTTCTGCCGTTCGACGACGAGCAGGCCGCCGCGGTGGAATCCTTGTTCCAGACTTGCGACGGCGCCCCGTTCACGATCACCGAGGACCAGCAGTTCGAACGGCAATGGGCGCAAACCCTCGTCAACGCGTCCCTCGCCCGGCTGGCAGAGGAATACCGCAACGATGGCCGGGCGATGCTTTTCAACGAGCTGGCGGTGTTCGTCAAAGGCAGCGCCAGGGCGCTGCCGACGTATGAGGCGCTGGCCCAGCGCCTCGGAATCCCCGCGGTAACCCTCCGCAGTCACGTCACCCGGCTGCGGGAGCGCTACCGCGATCTCCTGCGCGCCGAGGTCCGCCG
Source organism: uncultured Verrucomicrobiota bacterium (assembly GCA_937871685.1). Lineage (GTDB taxonomy): Bacteria > Verrucomicrobiota > Verrucomicrobiia > Chthoniobacterales > SZAS-18 > SZAS-18. The sequence goes on along the minus strand of CALMOL010000206.1, from coordinate 13,175 downwards.
CACCGTGGACCGGCCGGAAGCCGTGGACGAGGAACTGCGCGAGCTGCTGCGCGTGCTGACCACTGCGCGCTAAGCATGAGCCGATGAGCCGCGAAATCAGTCCACCTTTGGCCCGTCGCGGAGCGACGTTTGCCGGTAGCCGGGGGTTTCAAGCCCCGGACCGCTACGTTTTTGCCCCCCGCGGCGCGGCGCGACGCCTGCCAAACGCTCGCGCTTGCAAGCGGCGCTCCGCGACGCGGGGAACGAGGTTGGGCAAGTTCCAGGGGTTAAAACCTCCGGCCACCGGCAAACGTCGCTCCGCGACGGCACCCGACAGCATTTTGCCGGGCTATCTCGGTCGGCGCGCTTAGTTGCTCCAGGGTATGGAAAACCCTCCCTCGAAGGCAGGCGCGGCTTGCGTCGTGTGCGGGGAATCCCTTGGCCCCGATGGGAATTGCCTCGCCTGCATGCTGGGCCTTGGCTTGGCGGACGAGCCGCCGCGGGGCGAAGGCTCGGATGAGAACCCCTTGGGGCCGGACCCGCCGGCACTCCCCGCGGCAGCGCCAGCGCGGCGCTTCCAGCATTACGAGGTCGAGCTGCGCGCCGACGGCGACGGCCTGCACGAGTTGGGCCGCGGCGCGATGGGCATCACCTACAAGGCGCGCGACGTGAACCTCGACGTTCCGGTCGCTTTGAAGGTGATCAACGCGCCCTTGTCGGGGCACCCGGCGATCCGCGAGCGCTTCCGGCGCGAGGCGCGCAGCGCGGCGCTGCTGCGGCACCCGCACGTCGCCAGCGTCTTTCATTTCGGCGAGACGCCGGAAGGCCAGTGCTTCTACGCGATGGAATTCATCGAGGGCGAGACGCTCGAGCAGCGCGTGAGGCGCGACGGCCCGCTGCCGGCGGCGCTGGCCATCGAGATCACCCGGCAGGTCGCCGAGGCGCTGGTCGCGGCCGATCATCGGGGCCTCGTGCACCGCGACCTCAAGCCGGGCAATCTGATGCTCGTATCCGCGGACGCCGCGCGGAAACCAGGCTCCCGCTCCGGCTCGTCCACTTCAGCGCTCCCGCTGGTCAAGGTCATCGACTTCGGCCTGGCCAAGGCGGTGACGGCGGCCGGGGACGACGACCTGCCGTTGACGCAGGGGGTCTTCGTCGGCACGCCGCTCTTTGCGAGTCCCGAGCAAGTGAGCAGCGGCGAGGTGGACGCGCGCTCGGACATCTACTCGCTCGGCGTGACGCTCTGGTATCTGCTCACGGGCAATGTGCCGTTCCCGGGCAAGTCGCTCGGAGAAATTCATGACCGCCAGCTCCATCGGCCGCTGCCGGTGGGGCAGCTCGCGGTTGTGGGCGTTCCGGCGCCGCTCGTCGAGCTGCTGCGCGCGATGCTGGCGGCCGATCCGGCGCAGCGGCCCGCCTCGCCCGCGGCACTGCTCGCGACGCTGGAACGGTGCCGGGGCGAAATCGGCGTCGGCGCCACCACGATCCCGTTTTCGGGCGCGGACGATGGCTCGGAATACCGGGCCGCCACGGCGACGAGCCCCGCGCCGCGCTGGCATAGAATCGCGCCGCGGCTGGCGGTCGCGGCGGCCATCCTGGGCCCGCTGGCCTGGTGGCAGCTTCGCCGCCCGGACGCGGTGCCGGAGCAAGCCGCCGCCTCCCCCGCCGCGGCGGCTCCGGCCAAGAGCATCGCCGTGCTGCCGTTTGAAAACTTGAGCGACGACCAGCAGAACGCCTTCTTCACCGACGGCGTGCAGGACGAGATCCTGACCGACCTGGCGCGGGTCGCGGACTTGAAGGTCATTTCCCGCACGAGCGTGATGCCCTACCGGGCCGGCGCGCCGCGCGACCTGCGTGAGATCGCCCGGCAGCTCGGCGTTGTCCACCTGCTGGAGGGGAGCGTGCAGCGCGCGCCGGGCAAGGTGCGGGTCATCGCGCGGCTGATCGACGCGCGCACGGGCGCCAATCTTTGGGCTCAGACCTACGACCGGCCGCTCGACGACGTCTTCGCCATTCAGAGCGAGATCGCCCGAAGCATCGCCGAGCAGCTCCACGCCACGATTTCCGCCCAGGAACGGGCGGAGATGGCGCACCCGCCGACCCGGGACGTGCTCGCCTTCCAGCTTTACCAGCACGCGCGCGAACTGAAGAGCCACAACTCGGACCCCGCCGCGGGCCAGCGCCTGAACGAAGCCGTGGACCTGCTCCGCCAGGTGGTCCATCGCGACCCGGAATTCCTCCAGGCCTGGTGCCTGCTGGCCGAGGTGCACCTGGACCTTTACTGGGAGGGAATGGACCACACCGACGCCCGCCGGGAGTCGGGCCGGGCGGCCGTCGAGCAAGCCGCGCGGCTCCAGCCGGCAGCGGGCGAAACGCGTCTCGCGCAGGGGATCTATTTCTACCACGGCCTTTCCGACTACCGCCGCGCGCTCGATGAACTCGCGCGGGCTCGGCGCGCCCTGCCGAACAGCGCGGAAGTGCCCTTTTACACCGCGGCCATCTTTCGCCGGCAGGGGCGCTGGGAAGATGCGCTCCGCGAGTTCCAACGGGCAGCCGAGCTGGACCCGCGCAATTTTTCCGTGCTCTCGGAAACCGCACACACCGAGGAAGCCATGGAGCGCTACGCCGAGGCGACGCGCCGCTACAACCAGGCGCTGGCCGTCAACCCGGGCGACATCTACACCCGCGAGCGCCTGGCCTTGATCCCGTATTTCGAGCGGGCGGACCCTAAGCCCTTGCGGGCGCTCAACGACGCCCTGCGGGCGAGCGATCCCGCCGCGGCCGAAGCGAGCGCCTACTACCGGCTTCTCGGCGCGCTCGCAGAGCGCGATCCCGTGGCGGCCAAGGCGGCGCTCGCGGACTTTCCCGCGCGCGGGCAGCCGGTCACGGATTTCTACGCGCCGCCGGAGTGGTTTGCCGGGTTAAGCGCTCGCGCGTTTGGCGACGAGGCCGGAGCGCGCGCGGCCTTTCTCGCCGCCCGGGAAAAGGTGGAGCGCATCGTGCGCGAGCGCCCGGATTACGCCGCCGCGTGGAGCGTGCTCGGGTGGATCGACGCGGGGCTGGGACGCAAGGAAGACGCGCTACGCGAGGGCCAGCGCGGCGTCGAGTTGATGCCTCCCGCGCGAGACGCCTACAACCACCCGAATCTCGTGGGCTACCTGGCGATGATCTACGCGTGGACGGGGGAGAAGGAACTCGCCGTGCAAACGCTGTCGCAGGTCATCCATGCCCGGGTGGGCCTTTCCGGCGCCGGCATCCGCTATGGCCCGCTCAAGCTGGACCCGCAGTGGGACCCGCTGCGCGGCGACCCGCGCTTCGAGGCGCTGGTCGCCTCCCTCGCGCCGGGAAGCGCGGCTGCTTCGCCGGCCGCGGGTGCGCCGTCGCATTGAGGGCATGGTTCACCTCGGCCTGAAGAGCGTCTGCGATGGCCGGTATTTGCCTTCTTGATGGATAACCAAGCCCTTGGCCGGACGCTCTTCCCCCTCACCTTGACGCACTTCTTTGATGGCTGGATGGCGGCCGTCCAAAGAAGGCGTTCCCTCATCCAAGCTCAGATGGTGACCATCCAAAGCTGGACGGAGGTCATCCAACGTTGAACGAAAGGCTTCCAACCTTGGACGACTTTCGTTCAACGTTGAACGGGGAGCCGTCCAACCTTGGATGGGGTCGCCTTCAAGGTTGGACGAGATTCGTTTAAAGTTGGATGAAACTCGTTCAACCTTAAAGGAGGTGGCATCCAACGTTGAACCAAAGTCGTCCAACTTTGGATGGGGTGGCATCCAACCTTGAAGGAGGTGCCATCCAACCTTGAACGAGAACCATCCAACGTTGGACGAAAGTCGTTCAACCTTGGATGGGAGTCATCCAACCTTAAAGGAGGGGTCGTCCAACTTTAAAGGGGATGGCATCCAACCTTGGACGAGAACCGTCCAACGTTGGATGAAAGTCGTTCAACTTTGGACAGGGGGTCATCCAACCTTAAAGGCGATGCCATCCAACTTTAACGGAGGGGCCGTCCAAGTTTAAAGGAGGCCCCCTCCAACTTTGGATGAAGGGTCATCCAAAATTGGGCGAGGACGGCCTGGTCCTGGAAAGGGGCTTGGAGAAGCCCTGCCGTCCGACTATGCCCGATACGCCACCAGGAAGATCCGACCGAAGGGGAAGCGCACCTTTCCGTCCGCCTGCGCCGGGTAAATCACCCCGGCTCCCGCTCGCAACTTCTCCTCGAAGCGCGCGCGGTCCTCGTCGCTGGGCAGGGCATCTAGCCAGGGGCGCAGGCCGGTGGAACGCAGCCAGTCGATCACGGCGCCCGCCTGGTCCATCACGTGGTGGTAACGGGTTTCCCAAATCTCGACGCGCGCCGCCTGCGGGGAGAGCAGGTCGTAGTAGGCGCCCGGCTCCAGCACGCGGATCACGCCGCGCGACTTCTGCGTGGCCTCGCGCCAAGCGGGCTCTGCGTCGGCCGTCTCGACGATCAGCTTGTGCAGCGCGGGATACGCCTTCGCGGGCATCTGCACCGCCAGCGCGCCGCCGGGCTTCACGAGCGCAAGCAACCGAGGGAAAAGCTCCGCGTGATTGGGCACCCAGTGGAAGACCGCGTTGGAAAATACGAGGTCATAGCCCTCGCCCGTCGGGTCGGTCCAGGCGGACGCGTCGCCCACCTCCCAGCGGCCTTCGGGCTGGGCCTTGCGCGCGGTCTCGATCATCGCGGGGGAGCTGTCTAGGCCGGTAATTTCCCGCGCTTGCGGCCAGCGCACACGCAGCACGGCGGTGGAGTTTCCGGGGCCGCAGCCGAGGTCAATGATCCGCGGCTGCTCGGTCGAGAGCACCACACGCGCGGCGAGATCGCGCGCCGGCTGGGTGCGCTCGTCGGCGAAGCGGAGGTAGAGGTTGGGATTCCAGTCGGCCATCGGAGTGATGCGCTTGGGGCGGACGACGGTCACGCTTCGCGGAGGAGCAACGGAACGAGTGACTCGTTGAGTCGGCTGTTCCCCACGAGGCCGAGAATGCTGTCGCGCGTCCGCGTCGCCTCGGACGCGCTCATGCCGCCCATGCGGAGCAGTTCGTCCGCCTTCTCCAGCAGGCGCGACTCGGAGAGCTTTTGGTCCGGGTCGCCGGAACAAACCGCGCGATCCACGGCGAGCTGGCGGCCGTCCGCGGTGCGCACCGTGACGCGCGCGCCCCACGCCTCGGGATACGCGGAGATGAACGGCTCGGCCGCGGCGACGCTCACCTTTTCCCGCGCGCCGACGAGCCGGGAGCGGCTCTCGGGATCGAACGATGGGAACCGCACGAAGCCGTCCGCCAGCGCCGCGGCCACGCAGTGCTGGAGCGAGAACTTCGCGTTGTATTCCGTCTGCGGGTCGGGCCGGTCGCACACGTCGATGGCGGCGCGGTAGGTCTCCACCTCCACGCGGGTCACGGGCGCGCCGCCGAGCTGCTCGTGCAGCGCCAGCGCGGCGTCGATCGCCGGGTGCGTGTGCCGGCACGAGGGCCACGGCTTGATCGAGGTCTGGTGCACCTGCCACGGCGCGTCCGGCTCGGCGAGCAGCGCGTCCGGGTCCGCGTCCGGGCACATCCCGGCGAACATCCCGCAGTCGCCCTCGAGGATCGCCGGCGGGCCGGTGAACCCATCCACCGCCAAGTCCGCCGCGACCAAGCCGGCCTCGGCCGCGCGCCCGGCATGGAGGTGCTTCGACATCGCGCTCGTCTTGAGGAATTCCCAAAACCCCGCCGACTGCGTGCCGGCATTGCCCAGCGCATGGAGCGCCTTGGCGTCGTCGAGCGCGAGCAGGTGCGCCGACGCCATCGCCGAGCCGAAGGGCCCGCACGTCGCCGTGTTGTGGAAGATCCGGTAGTGCGCCGCGCCCACGGCCATGCCCACGCGGCAGCACGCCTCGTAGCCGTGGAGCGTGGCGTCGAGCAACGCGTGACCCGCCGCCCCCTCGCGCCGCCCGAGCGCCAGCACCGCCGGCACGACGACGCAGCCAGGATGCGTGACCGACGCGCGGTGCAGATCGTCCACCTCCAGCATGTGCGAGATGCATCCGATCACGAACGCCTGCCGCCCCGCGTCGCTGCCGCCCTGCCGGCGCGCCCAGCGGCCCACGGTCTTGCCCGGCATGGTGGTGCGGCCGGCCACCGCGCTGGCCACCGTGTCGAGCACGAACATCGCCGCCTCGTGACGGTCCGCGTCATTGATGGGCTTTCGCCGGATCAGCGGGATCAGCCGCGCGGTCAGCGACGGCAGGGCAACGGGCGGGGACGATTTCTCAAGCGTGGCGACGGTGCTCATGGCGGGGTCCGAAAGATGCACATCTCCCGGCCGGTTGTCTCTCCACCCGATGCATCGAGCCACTCGGAAGAAAGGGCGCATCCGGGAGCTGGGAACCGGGTCTTTGGGAGCGAACTTCCATGATCGTTCCTCCTGCCCCCGAGCCTAATCCTTCCGGCAAGCATCAAGGACCACGGCCGGCGGCTTGAAACATCTTGGCCTGGGCAATGCGCGCTATGCTTCGCGAGCAATCCCTCTAGCCTCGTGCCCGATCATGAGCGCAATGCACCGAGGGTTTCCAGAGGATGAAACCCCGCCGGCTCCGGCCGCGCCCTACCGGCGATGGCAGCCGGCCTTGCTCGTGCTCGCCCTCGTGGCGGGCGGGTTTTTCTTTGCCTGGCACACCGTCGGGCTCGCCCACTCCCCGCCAAAGAATGCCATCAGCGGGTTCGACCAAGCGCACTACTTCTTTTGGCTGCGGTCGGCGTGCTGGCGGGGCGCCATCGATTTCGAGTCGGACATTTACGAGTGCGGAATGCTGGAGCGTCGCGGCCAGGCCGGCGCCTTCATGCTTGACCGGACGCCCATCGGGCACGTGCGAAACAAATACGGGGTGGGGTGGGCCGTGGCCTCCGCGCCGGCCTTCGTCCTGGCTGACGCCACGGCGCATCTGTGGCGAAGCATTGATCCGGCGTCAGCTCCGCCGGAGGATGGCCATGGCCCGATCTATCAAATCTTCATCTTCGCGAGCCAGCTCATCCTCGCCGCGGCGAGCCTGTTCCTGGCCGCGCGCATCCTGCGCCATTGGTTTGCCCCCGGGATCGCCGCGGTGGCGGTGCTCGTCACCTGGATGGGGTCGTTTCTTTTTCTCTACCAGACTTATCACCTGGGCTACGCCCACAGCACGGTCTTCTTCGCGCTCACCGCCTGCTACGCGGCGGCCCTGCGCTTCGCGCGCGAGCCGGGCGCGTGGTGGCCGTGGCTGCTTTGCGGGGCGGCGGGCGGCCTTCTCGCCATCACGCGCTACCAGACGGTCGTTTACCTGCTTTACCCGGTGGTCCTCGCGCTTCGGGTGCTGTTCGCGGGGCGCTCCGCGGCGGCGGAGAGGGGGGTGAGTCACCCACGGTTCGGCGGAGCGCTCGGCCGGATCGCCGCGGCCACGGCGGTGTTCCTGTTGGTGGCGTCCATCCAATTGTTCGCCTGGAAACAAGTGTATGGCTCCTGGGTGTTTGATTCCTACCAAGACGAGCCAATCAGCTTGGCGACTGCCCAATGGTGGAACGTGCTCTTCTCGCCCTTCCACGGCCTGTTCTACTGGTCCCCCTTCCTGGGGGTCGGCGCGGGCGGGTTTTTCTGGTGGTTGCTACGGAGGGACTCGGGTGGTGCTTGGCGCCGGCCGGAGCTGGCCTGGCTCATCAGCCTGCTGGCAATCTATGTGATTAACGCCTCGTGGAGAGAGTGGTGGTTTGGACCAGCCTTCGGCTCGCGCGCGTTCGAAGGCGGCGTGATGTTTTTCATGGTGGGGATTGCCCATCTGCTTCGCCTCGCGCAGGCGTCGGCCTGGCGCCACGTCGGCCTGACGGTGGCGATGGTTTTCATCGCAGGGAATTTCGCCCTCGCGTTCGCCTTCGTGCGGACGTGGATTCCACGCCATGCGCCCGTCACCTACGGGCAGATGTGGGAGGGCCTCATCCGGCAGCAGGCGGTCGCGAGGCCGGAGTGATGGACGCGAACCGCGCGCGTTGCGCGAGCCGCGCTTTCGCCCACGTTTGGCGATGACGAACGCCGCGCTCCGCCTGAGCCTTTTGCTGCTGACTCTCCCGCCACTTTGCGCCGCTCCCCCGCCGCCGGCCAAGATCCACCCGCAGTTGCTCGCGCGCCTCGCCGCCGCCCCGGACGCCGAGGCCGACTACCTCCTCATTCTTGAGGACCAGGCTGACCTGACTCCCGCCGCCACGCTGCGAACCAAGGCCGAGAAGGGCGCGCTCGTCTTCGCCCTCCTCAACGAGGCCGCCCAGCGCTCCCAGCCCGCCGTGCGCCGCGCGCTCGTCGCGCAGGGCGCCAAGGTGGAATCTTTTTGGGTGCAGAATTGCCTGCGCGTCCGCGGCCCGGCCGCGTCCGCGTTCGCGATGGCGGAGCGCGCCGACGTCGCCCGCCTCGACCCCAATCCCGTCGTTGCCCTCCGCCTGCCCCCGCCCGATACGGCCGGGCGCGCCCCCGAGGCCATCGAGGCGATCGAGCCCGGCGTCACGCAGATTCGCGCGCCCGAGGCGTGGGCGCGCGGCTTCACCGGGCAGGGCATCGTGGTGGGCGGCAACGACACCGGCTACCGCTGGACGCACGCCGTGCTCAAGAACGGGTATCGCGGCTGGAACGGCGCCGCGGCCGACCACAACTACAACTGGCACGACGCGATTCATTCCGGTGGCGGCTCCTGCGGCGCGAACGCCCTCGCGCCCTGTGACGACCAGGGCCACGGCACCCACACGATGGGCACCATGGTCGGCACCGACGGCGCGTCGAACCAGACCGGCGTCGCCCCCGGCGCGCGCTGGATCGGCTGCCGCAACATGGACCAGGGCAATGGCACGCCGGCCACCTACATGGAATGCCTCCAGTGGTTCATCGCGCCGACGAACCTGCTCAACCAGAATCCAGATCCCGCGCAGGCGCCTGACGTGATCAACAACTCGTGGGGCTGCCCCGCCAGCGAAGGCTGCGCGACCGACACCTTGCGCGTTGCCGTCGAGAGCGTGCGCGCCGCCGGCATCGTGGTCGTCGTCTCCGCCGGCAACTCGGGCTCGGCCTGCGCCACGGTGGTCGATCCGCCCGCCATCTACCAGGCGGCGTTCTCCGTCGGCGCGCTGGCGACGAGCGGCACCGCCATCGCGTCGTTTTCCTCGCGCGGCCCGGTCACGGTGGACGGTTCCAATCGCCTCAAGCCCGAGGTGAGCGCCCCCGGCTCGAGCGTGCGCTCCGCGACGCGCACCTCCGACACCGCCTACGCCTCGCTGAGCGGCACCAGCATGGCCGGTCCGCACGTCGTGGGCGCCGTCGCGCTGCTTCTCTCGGCGCACCCCCAGCTCGTGGGCAATCCCGACGCCGTGCAGCTCCTTCTCTCGCAGACCACCCTCCGCATCACCAGCACGCAGACTTGCGGCGGCGTGTCTGGCGGCACGATTCCGAACAACACCTTCGGCTGGGGCCGCATCGACGCCTTCGTCGCCCTCGGCCTGGACGATCCCGACGGCGACGGCATGGCCGACTGGCAGGAACTCCTCGCCGGCACGAACGGCGCCAGCGCCGCGAGCGCGCTGCGCGTGACCTCGCTCACGCCGCGCGCCGGCGGCGGCATGGACGTGACGTTCCCGAGCGTGATCTTCAAAAGCTACCGCCTGGAGCGCGCCACCGACCTCGCGGCCCCGTCCTGGCAGCCCGTCGGCAGCGTGGTCACCAGCAACGGCGGCCCCCTCGTGCTTTCCGATCCCGCGCCCGCCGGCCCGCGGCAGTTCTACCGCGTCGTCGTTGTTCCTTGACACAGCTCGCGCTCACCCGCGCGCCGGCTGGGGTTGTAGAGGCGGCTCTGTCCGCGCATGCGGACGTGCCGCCGCAAACGTTTTCCCGGTGGCCGCCGCGCGCGGCCCCCGGCCCCCCCCCCAAACGCCTCCCTAGGCGGCACGTCCGCAGGCGCGGACAACGCCGCCTCAACAATGTCCGGCTATTCCCGCACGCGTGGCAGCACGCCCTGGGCGAGCGTGCTCTCGGCCAGCGCGGGCGGGCGGGGCGACACGGCCGGCTGCTGCGCGCGCATCTTCGCCTTGTAGGCGGCGCACATGGGCTTGAGCGCGGCCAGCGCGAGGATGGCGGCGATCCAGTCGAAGGCCACCGCGGTGTAGAAGATCGGCTTCCAGCTCCCGTAGGTGTCCTTCAGCCAGGACCCGAGCGGGATGAGCAGCGAGGCCGTGCCCTTCGCGGTGTAGAGGAAGGCGTAGTTCGTGGTCGCGAACTTCGCGCCGAAGAGGTCGCCCGAGATCGCCGGGAAGATCGAGTAGATCTCGCCCCACGCGAAGAAGGCCAGCGCGGAGAAGAGGACGAAGGACACTGGATTGTGCGCGAAGTAGATGAGCGCGAAGATCGCGAAGCCTTCCGCGGTGAACGCGATGAACATGGTCAGCTCGCGCCCGATCTTGTCGGACATCCAGCCGAAGAACGGCCGCGTCAGCCCGTTGAGGATCTGGTTGATCTGGAGCGTGAACGGCAGCGCCACCACCGTGAAGAGGCCGAGGATGGTCACGGGCGAGTCGGCGATCTTGTAGTCCTTGGCGATGGGTCCGAGCTGCGCCACCGCCATCAGCCCGCCGGTGGCCACCATCGTGAACATGGCGTAGAGCACATAAAACAATGGCGTGCGCAGCATTTGGGCCGGCGTGGTGTCGGGCGCGCTGGCCAGCTTTTCCGCCGCGGCCGTGTCCTTCACCTCCAGCGCCATGCGCGTCACGATGACCGACGGGCGCCGCATGATCACCGAGCAGAGCAGGATGACGCCGCCCTGGATCAGGCCCCACACGAAGAACGTCCGCTGGTAGCCGCTCGCCTTGATCATGTCGTAGATCGGCATCACCGAGAGCGCCGCGCCGCCGCCGAAGGCCATCGAGGTGATGCCGGCCGCCAGCCCGCGGCGGTCCGGGAAGAGCTTGAGGGCATTGCCCATCGCGGTGGTATAGACGATGCCGCCGCCGATGCCGGCGACCACGCCGCCCACGTAGAGCATGGTCAGCGAGTCCGCGGAGGAGTTGAGCACCCACGAGCCGCCGACCATGAGGCCGCCCACGGCGATCACGCCTTGCGGGCCGAGCTTGTCGCGCAGGTAGGCGAGCAGCGGCGCGAGCCACGTCTGCGAGATGACGAAGAGGGTGAAGGCCCATTGGATCGCGTCCTTTTTCCAGCCGTGGGCCTGGGCGATGGGATCGACAAAGAGCGTCCAGCCGTATTGCAGGTTGGCGGTGGCGACCATGGCGACCACGCCCACGGTGAGTTGGAACCAGCGGTTGAAGAGCAACGCGTTCATGAAGGGGGGAACGCGCGCGTGGCGGGGGGTGAGA
>CALMOL010000206.1:0-1810 GCA_937871685.1 uncultured Verrucomicrobiota bacterium | reverse complement strand
CCGCGCGGGGGGGGGGGCCCCCCCCGGGCCACGGCCGCGCGCGCAACGGTTTTGTCACCGGCCCGCCGGCTCCATGCAAGCCTAATTGCTCGCCGTCACGCCGGATTCATCCGCCAAAGCACCCAGTTCAGCGCCAGCGCGAAGGACACCCAGGCGAAATAGGGCACGAGCAGCCAGCCGGCCGCGCCATCCACGCGGAAGAATTCCCGCAGGGCGAGGCGCACCGCCACCCACAGCAGCACGATGACGACCATCGCGCCGCCGAGGGAGCGCAGGCCGAAAAACACCGGCGTCCACGCGGCGTTCAGCGCGAGCTGCGCGCCCCACCACGCGAGCGGCCGGTGTCGCGCGGCCCAGCCGCCCCGCCGCCACACGCGCCACGCGGCCACGCCCATGGCCAGGTAGAGCAGCGTCCATACGGGGCCGAAGAGCCAGGCCGGCGGGCTCCACGACGGCTTGTCGAGCTGGGCGTAAAACCCCGCCGCCGGAAAGATCAGCCCCGGCAGCGCTCCGACGAAGGCCAGCGCGATCCAGCCGAGCAGCGCGCGCCCCGGCGACGATGCGCGCGAGACGGCCGCTTCGGAGATGCGGGGGTCATCCATGCCGACGAGGGGAAGAAAAAAGCCCGCGGGCGCAAGCGCGCCCGCGGGCTTTGGGTCAGTCAGATCGAAAGGGCGATGTTACCGGCCGCCGGTCGTGGTGGTCGTGGTGGTGGTCGTTTCCTTCTCGACCACCGGAGCCACCGGCGCGGTGGTGGAGGTGGTGCGGCGCACGACGACGCGGCGGGCCACCATGCGGTCGCCCTCCTTGGCGTAATACACCGTCACGGGCAGGCCGGACTTCACCACCGACATCGAGACGGGCACGCCGGCGTCATCCACGTATTCGGTGGTCTTCGTGTAGGAGTAGCGGATCGGGGCGGCGCCCTCCGAGCGCACCGTGATCACGTCGGGGGAAAAATCCGAGACCAAGCCGGTCGAGAGGGTCGTGGTCGTGGTGGAGGTGCCGGTGGCGGGGTCCGTAACGGTGGTGGACGAGGACGTTTGGCCGGAAGCGGGCAGCGCGGCGAGCGAGAGGGCCGCGGCGCAGGCCGCGCCAAGGAGACGGGAAGAAAGGTTCATGAACGGATGCAGGGTTGGGATGGCGCAGCGCGACAAGGGGATCGCGCCGGGTAAGGAAGGATCGGCCCGGCGCCCCGATCCGGCCGTCCGGCGGTGCCCTGGTGACATACCCCCGAGCGCCCGGCGGCCCGCGGGATTTGCCTCAGGGCCGCGGCACTTCGAGCGTCTCGGGCGGGCGCGGCCCCTTGTTCAGCAGGGCGCGCACGTCGTCCACGGAGAGCGGCTTGCCGGCGTTCTGGCGGTCCAGCGCGTCCTGGCGCTTGCCGCGCGCGGTGAATCGCTTGTCGGCCAAGGCAGCCGCGCGGTCGCCGCCGGGGAGCGCGCGCGCGGTGCCGGGAGCGGCGCGGGAGGAAACCTCGCGCGTCGCCACGGCGCGATCCATGCCGCTGAGAGAGCGCTGGGTGGAGAGCGCGTCGGGCCGCGTGGCCGCGGCGCGGTCCAGGCCACCAACCGTTGCCGTGCGGTATTCGCCCAGCCCGGCCACGGTGCGCAGCGGTGGATCGCCGCGACCCGACAGGAACGGCTTCAGCGGCACCGTGCGGCCGTCGGTCGCGGCGCCGCCGGCGGCGGTGAATTTCTTGTCCGCCGGCAGGTAGGCCATCGTGAGGTCGGGTCGGTTCACGCGCTCGGTGAAAGGACGGTCGCGCGCCGAGGCCGCCGTGGTGGCCGCGGCCGCGACGGCGTCGGGC
>CALMOL010000205.1 GCA_937871685.1 uncultured Verrucomicrobiota bacterium | reverse complement strand
CGCCCAGCCCCCGCCACCCGGGCCGGTGCAGCTTCCGCCCACGGCGGAGGCGGGACCGCGGGTGGAGTTTGCGGCGCCCCCGCGCGCGCCGGCCACGGCGGCGTTGAAATCCCCGGCGGCCGAATCGTCCCTACCGGCACGCCCCGAGCTTTCAGGGGCCACGGACGAGGCGCCACCCGATGGCGTGCCGCCAGAGTGGATGATCCCGGCGATCCCCGGCGGCGAATGGCCGCTGGCCAGCCTGCAATTGGCAGACGGGCGTCCCCCCTCTGGCGGTGAGGCCACGCTGCGCTGGAAGGCTCCTCCCTCCGCCGCGCCCGTCGCCTACCGGGTGGAGCGCCGCGAGATTTTCCTCGACGACGCGCGTCGTCCGCAGGCTCGCTGGCAACCGCTGGCGGCCGAAGTGCGCGCGCCGGACGCGGGCGGGTTTGTTTCCGCGCGCGTGCGCGGCTTGTCCCCGGACGCCGGGACGGCGCTGCGCGTGCTGGCCCTGGATGCGGCGGGCGCGGTGCGCGGCCAATCCGCCGGGCTGTTTCTAGATCCGGTGCCTGCTTCTGGAGGGACGCGGATGATCATGGCTTGGTCGCTCGCCTTGGCCGCGTTGGGAGCAGTGATTCTCGCCTGGCGGCGACGAGGGTGAAGAAAATTTCCGCTCCTGAGAAGTCCTTCGGATTCATTCGGGCGTTAGGATCACGGCATCCGAAGTGCTCCATTCCGCCGCCGCCATGCCCCCTGCTGACCTGATCGCCGAAGATTCCCTGGCCAGCGCCGCCCATGACGCGCTCGCCGAGGGCGTGCGCTGCGAGGTGGCCGGCCGCTGGGCAGAGGCGTTGCGGCACTTCGAGCGCGCGGTGCGCGCCGACGGGGGGCTGACCCCCGCGTGGCTTCACCGCGCGAATGCCCTGCGCCAGCTCGACCGCGCACCCGAGGCGCTGGCGTCGCTCGACGTCGCGGCGGGGCTGGATCGCAAGTCGCCCCGCGTGCAGCTCCAGCGCGCGCAGGTGCTCGCCAGCCTCGACCGCAAGGAGGACGCGCTTGCCGCCGCCGGTCGCGCCGTGGAGCTGGACTCCGCCTCCGCCGCCGCCTGGCACTCCTACGGCTCGCTCCTTTTGGAATTAGAACGCTACCCGGCCGCGCTCGCCGCGCTGGATCAGGCCCTCGCGCTGGACAGCTCGCGAGCCGACACCTGGTTCAACCGCGGCATCGCGCTGGTGGAGCGCTTCCGCGACTTGGACGCGCTGGAATCCTACGCGCGCTCTTTGGAATTGGACCCCACGCTGGAAAACGCCTGGAACAACCGCGGCGTGCTCCTGCTCGACATGGGCCGGCGCGAGGAGGCGCTGGAATGCTTTGACCACGCCCTGGGGCTGCGCCCGGCGGACACGCTGGCGCAATACGGCAAGTCCTGCGCCCTGGCGCTGCTCGGCGAACGAAGCAAGGCGCTGGCCTGCCTCACCGAGGCACTCCGGCCCGGGCGCGAGGGCGTGGCGCTGGTGCGGGAGCGCGCCCGCGAGGCGCCGGCCTTCGTGTCGCTGCGGCGCGACTCCGAGTTCCAGGCGCTGCTTGATGGCGAAGAAGACGGCGCGGCGGCGTGAGTGTCAGGGACAAGGGAGTTCGGCCTGCAAAGTCTCGCGCGCCTGAGGCGAGAACAGGTCTCCGGGGAGGTTTGGAGGCAAGCCTTCAGCCCTCGCGCCGGACTTTGCCGAAGGCCTAGTTTCCTGGCACAATCACGAAGACGTTTTCCAGCCGCGACATGTCCACCGCGGGGGTCACGCGGGCTCGGGCGTCGAGCTCCCGCACCTTTGGCTCCTCGGCTACGGTGCCGAGCAGGAGACCCGAGGGAAATACGCCGCCGGTCACGCCGGAGGAATACACCTTCTGCCCCGGCTTCAGCTCGGCCGCCTTGGAAAGAAAGTTCAGCATCATCTCCGGCTGCTGTCCGCTCGAAGTGCGCGTGCCGCTCACGATGCCCTGCTCGCGGGTGTTCTCCACGGTGGCCGCCACCTTGCAGTTCTCGTCGGCCACGAGCAGCACGTAGCTCGTGCGGCCGGCCACGGTGGTGGTCTTGCCCACGAGGCCCGCCTCCGTGAGCACCGGGAGATCCGGCGCCAAGCCGTCCTGGGTGCCGCGGTCGATTTGCACCTGGCTCCACCAAGTGGCCGACTCGCGCGCGATCAAGCGCGCGGGGACGAGGCGGTAATTGGAGCGCTGCTTGAAGCCGAGCGCGTCGCGCAGCTTGCCGTTCTCCTCGGAAAGGTCACGCGAGAGCTGGTTGGCGACGCGCAACTGCTCGTTCTCGGCGCGCAGGCGGGCGTTGTCAGCCTCCAGTTCGCCGAGGGTCTTCACGCCGGTGGTGTAGGCGCGGATCTTGCGGCCCACATCGGACGACGCGTTGAACATCGGCGCGATGGCCATCGCCACCGAGGCGGAGAGCCGCCGCTGGGCGGTCGGCCCCAGCGAGAGGATGCCGCCCGCGAGCAGGATGAACACCGCGAGCGCGATCAGGCCGGTGCGATTCATCTGGGCCCAGAAGGGACGGAGAGGATGGAGGATAGAAAATGGCAAGAAGCGTCCCGGTCGGTCGCACGCTCCGGGCCATGCGCGAGAGGCAAAAAAGAAGGGCGGGCACATGACAGTCCCGCCTGCCGCATTGCCCCACGGCGGCAGCTCAGGGAGGAAAGCTTCCTGCCATCTTCCATCCTCATCCTCTCGGCCTTTCTCGGTCTCCTCCTCAGGCGCTCACCGCCGTGCGATACGGGCGGTCCGCGGCGGCCACCTGCTTGAGGAATTTCAGCTCGCTCAGCACCTTGCCGGTTCCCTCGGCCACGGCGGAAAGCGGATCCTCGGCCACGTGGACGGGCAGGCCGGTTTCCTCGGAAAGAAGCTTGTCCAGGCCGCGCAGCAGCGCGCCGCCGCCGGCGAGCACGAGGCCGCGGTCCACGAGGTCGCTCGAAAGCTCCGGCGGGCAGCGCTCCAACGTGATGCGCACCGAGTCCACAATGGTGGACACCGGCTCCAGCAGCGCCTCGCGCACTTCCTGCGAGGTGATGGTGAGCGTTTTGGGCAGGCCGGCCACGAGGTCGCGGCCCTTCACTTCCATCGAGGTCTCCTTCTCCAGCGGGTAGGCGGAGCCAATCTTGATCTTGATCTCCTCGGCCGTGCGCTCGCCGACCATGAGGTTGTAGGCGCGCTTCACGTAGTTGACAATGGCCTCGTCCAACTCGTCGCCGGCCACGCGCACGGAGCGGGAGAAGACGATGCCGGAAAGCGAGATGAGCGCCACCTCGGTGGTGCCGCCGCCGATGTCGATGATCATGTTGCCGGCGGCGTCCTGCACCGGCAAGCCCACGCCGATGGCGGCGGCCATGGGCTCCTCGATGAGATAAACTTCGCGCGCGCCGGCGTGGGTGGCCGAGTCCTTCACGGCGCGCTTCTCCACCTCGGTGATGCCCGAGGGCACCGCGATGACCACCCGCGGGCGCACGAACTTGCGGCGGCCGTTCACCTTGGTGATGAAGTGGCGCAGCATGGCCTCGGTGATCTCGAAGTCGGCGATCACGCCGTCCTTGAGCGGGCGCACGGCCACGATGTTGGCCGGGGTGCGGCCGAGCATGCGCTTGGCCTCGTTGCCCACGGCGAGCACCTTGTTGGTGCCGGCCTTCACGGCCACGACCGAGGGCTCGCGCAGCACGATGCCGTGGTCCTTGACGTAAACGAGCGTGTTGGCCGTGCCGAGGTCAATGCCAATATCGTTCGAGAAAAGGCCCATGAGACTGTTGATCATGCCGCGGGAGGGAAAGGGACGGGATTGGAAGTGAGAGAAGGAAGGCGTGAGAGCGCCGTGGTGGGCAAGGCGTTCAATCCGCGCGGCGCGACAACCCAGCGCCGCGAAATGACTCCCCGGCGACGGGCGCGCGAGGAAGGGAGTTTCAGGGCGGCGGGGCCGCAGGCCCGGCCGGTGGAACGGGCCGGACACTGCGGGCGACGGCCGGAGGCGTCAAGCCTTTCGGCGGAAAATCCCTTGCGTGGAAGCGGCATCACGGCATGGTTCCCGCCCCGCTGGTCGCGCTTGCGCGCCCGGCGGTCTGCGCCAAATCCCGAGTAGCTCAGTGGTAGAGCGGTCGGCTGTTAACCGATTGGTCGTAGGTTCAAGTCCTACCTCGGGAGCGGGCGGGTTTTACTCCAGGCGTCGCACGGCAGGAGGGTTCGATAAAGATGGCAGCAAACTCCTGATCGCTCCAACCTTGGGTCAAGCGGTGACTTGGGCAGACCCTCCTTCTGCGGACTTGGATGCTTCGCCCCCAGCGGCGGACGATTCTCACGAAAAGTCAGATGCCACCTCATCTGAGTTTAGATGACCTCCCATCTGAACGCAGCCGGGTGGGTATCTGAACTCAGATGAGGGTGATCCTGAGTGCAGACGGTTTTCATCTGAGTGCAGATGAAATTGATCTGAACGCAGATGAACTTCATCTGCCTTCAGACGACTCTGGTCTGCGCTCAGATGCGCCCCATTTGCGCTCAGATGACTTTCATCTGACCTCAGATGATTCCCGTCTGAGGGCAGATGAAGCTCATCTGCGTTCAGATCTCACGCATCTGAACGCAGACGAAAGTCATCTGAACGCAGATGAAAGTCATCTGAACGCAGATGAAAACCGTCTGAACCTTGGGCCGTTTCCGCTGGAGCCGTCCATCCCTGCCATCTCGGCGTCCTCTGCGACCTATCCTGTCGGCGGCCGCTCAACGAGCGCCGGCCGTGTCCGCACGAGAGGTTGGCCCGGTTTGCGACGCGGTTTCGCTTCGGGTTCTCATGCGCCGCCTCGTCGCCTGGTTCTTCTTGCTCGCCGTCCGGCCGCTCGCCGCCGCCGAGAAGGATTGGCGGTCCATCATCCGCGAGGATCAGCGGGAGATGGCCGAGAACCCGGCGCGGCTCATTCCGGCCATCCACGCCAAGATGCTGGCGGACGCCTCCGGGCGCGCCGAGATTCCCAAGGTCGAGGCGCTTCTCGTTGCCGGGTCGTTACCGATCTCCTCGGGGTTTGGAGTGCCGCTCCATCCAGGTCAGTCGCGAGCGCGGCGTCCTCACGTATCCGGCATTCGCGGCACGGATCACCCGGGCCAAGGACGGCCGGCTGCTCCTCGGCAAGACGGGCGGCTCGCAGCTGCGCCGCGGCTTCCTGCATCCGGCCGGGCCGAACCGGCGCGTCTTCCTTGGGCAGAAACGGGTGCGCGGCGAGCCGGCCGGCGAGTATTCCCAGCTGTATCCACCCGACCAAGTGGATGGCGAGACCGTGCAGAACGACTCCGTCGGCGTGCTGACCCGCAAGAAGGACGGCCGCCTGCTGCTGATCTTGGATGTTTCCGCGGCCGAATACGAGATCTACGAACTGGCGCGCCGAGCGGCGGCCGGCCGCAGCCGCGCCCAGGCGAGCGGCGGGAGGCTGGGCATGGAGCCAGCCCTTCAGGTCGCAAGATCGGCTTGTCGGAGGGCTTCCCCGGGAATGTGGGAATATTCCTACGCAAAAATCAGAACCCTGGCAGCGGTGATTGCGGATGGCGCATGAATGCTGGGAGCGATGTCCTCCGCCGTTGTTCTGCCGCTTGGCTCTGGCCCGCCCTTGCGCTCGCAGGAGGCGGAGGATCTCGCCCGGCGACTTCGCCAGGCCGAGTCGGCGCTCGGGCGCTCGGAAGCGCGCTTCTCCGCCCTCATCGAGCACGGCTGGGACGCCCTCGTGCTCTGCGCGGCCGATGGCACCGTGACCTACGCCTCGGCCTCCGCCAGCCGCGTGCTCGGCTACGCGCGCGGCGAGCTTGCCGGCCGCTCGTGGGCGGGCCTGGTGCATCCCGAGGATCATCCGCGTCTGGCGCGCACGCTGGAAGCCCTGCGCCGCGCGCCGCCCGGCGATGGCATCGAGACGCACCTGCGCCTGCGCCATCGGGACGGCTCGTGGCGCGTGGTGGAAGGGGCCTCGCGCTCGCTCCTGCACGAGCCGGCCGTCGGCGCGGTGGCGCATTCTTTCCGGGACGTGTCCGCCGAGGATCGCGCTCGCGAGCATCTGCAGCGCGTCTTCGACCTCTCGCCCGACCTCATCGCGGTGCTGGGCTTCAACGGCTGGTTCCGCGCGGTGAATCCGGCCTTCGAGGCCGCGCTGGGCTTCTCGTCCGACGAATTGCTGGGCGAGCCCTCGGTCCACTTCGTCCACCCCGATGACCGCGCCCTCACGCGCACCGCGCTGCACCAAGTGCGCGCTGGCTCGGAGGTCTCGGGCATCGAGAACCGACTGCGCTGCAAGGACGGCGGCTACCGCTGGTTTCAGTGGCGCGGGCGCTCCGAGCGCTCCGACGAGCTGATCTATCTCGTCGCGCGCGACGTGACCGACCAGAAGCTCGCCGCCGAGCGCCTGGACCTTTCCGAGCGCCTGCGCCGCGATTTGGCCGACGCCATGCCGCAGATCGTCTGGACCGCCCGGCCGGACGGCTCCTTCGAATACGTCTCTCGCCGCTGGTCCACCTACACCGGCATCCCCCGGCGAAACATGACGGAGGGCAACGCCATCCACCCGGACGACGTGCCGGCGGCGCGCGTCCACTGGGCTCGGGCGCTGGCTTCCGGCGAGTCGCTGGAGACCGAGGTCCGCCTGCGTCGCGCGGCGGATCGTTCCTGGCGCTGGCACCTCGCCCAGGCCGTGCCCGCGCGCGGTTCCGGCGGCCAGATCGTGCGCTGGATCGGCACCGCCACCGACATCCACGACCGCAAGGAGGCCGAGGCCCAGCTCGCCGAGGCCCAGCGCATCGCCCGCTGCGGCTCGTGGAGCTACGACGTGGACCAGGACCGCATGACGTGGTCGCCGGAGCTCTACGACATCTTCGGCCTCGATCGCGACGCGGCCAAGCTCTCCTACGTCAAGATGTCCGCGTTGCTCTACCCGGACGAGGCCGACGCCACGCTCGGCCCCTACGAGCACCGCCGCGCCATCGAGCGCCCGGACCGCTCCGTGCTCGTCTGCCAGTTGCGCGCGGAGCTGGAAGCCGGCGAGGACGGCCGCCCGCGGCGAATGTTCGGCACGGTGCAGGACATCACTGCGCTCGAGGAAAAGGAGCGCGCCATCGAGCGCCAGGCCGAGCTGCTCAACCTCACCAAGGACGCCATTGTCGTATGCTCGGCGGAGGACGGCCGCGTGGAGTTTTGGAGCCGCGGCGCCGAGCTCCTCTTCGGCTGGAACGCCGGCGAGGTGGCTGGGCGCGACGCGCGGGGCCTGCTCGGCGAGGACTCCATCGCCCACGAGGCGGCGCGCCGCCACTTGCTCTCGCGCGGCGATTGGAACGGCGAAATGCGCTACGTGACCAAGGCCGGCATCGAGGTGGTCACCAACGACCGCTGGACGCTCGTGCGCGCCGCGGACGGCTCGCCGGAGCGCATCCTCAAGATCCAAACCGACATCACCGAGCATAAGAAGCTCGAGACCCAGTTCCTGCGCGCCCAGCGCCTGGAAAGCCTCGGCACGCTGGCCTCCGGCGTGGCGCACGACCTCAATAACATTCTCGCCCCCATCCTCATGGCCGCGCCGGTGCTCAACGGCGACCTGACCGAGGAAGCGCGCCAGTCCTTCCTCTCCGTGATCGAGAACAGCGCCCAGCGCGGCGCCGGCCTCGTGCGCCAAGTGCTCACCTTCGCCCGCGGCGCCGAGGGCGAGCGCGTGCTCCTTCAGCCGCGGCACCTGCTCAACGAGATCGTCAAGATTGCCGAGGAAACCTTCCCGCGATCGATCGCCGTGGGGGCTGACTACGCCGAGGACCTCTGGCTGGTCGAGGGCGATCCCACTCACATTCATCAGGTCCTCCTCAATCTCTGCGTGAACGCGCGTGATGCCATGCCCTCCGGGGGCAACCTCTCCATCACCGCGGAGAACTTCCTGCTGGACGAGTCCTACGCTTCCATGACGCCCGGCGCGCGGCCCGGCCCGCACGTCATCCTCTCCGTGCGCGACAACGGCGCTGGCATCTCGCGCAGCGTGGTCGAGCGGATCTTCGACCCTTTCTTCACCACCAAGGCCGCCGGCAAGGGCACCGGCCTCGGCCTTTCCACCGCGATCGGCTTGGTCAAGAGCCATGGCGGCTTCATCACCGTGGCCTCCGAGCCGGGCACAGGCTCCACCTTCAAGGTTTTCCTGCCCGCCGCGCCGGGGCAGGAGGAGCCCCTGTCTAGTCCGGGCTCCGACGCCGGCTTCGACACGCCGACCGGCAACGGTGAGCTCATCCTCATCGTGGACGACGAGCCCGGCATCCTCGTCGTGGCCGAGACGCTGCTGCGCAACCAAGGCTACCGCGTGCTCACCGCCGGCGACGGCACCGAGGCCGTGGCCGTCTTCGCCGCGCACGCCGACGAGGTGCGCGTCGTGTTCACGGACCTCCTCATGCCGCTCATGGATGGCGTGACGCTCATCCGCACCCTGCGCCGGATGCGCCCTCAACTCGCCGTCATCGCCTCCACCGGCGCGGATGACGACGACGCGCGCGCCGACGATCTGACCGCGCTCGGCATCCAAGCCTGCCTGCGCAAGCCCTTTAACCGCGCCTCGCTTCTCGCCGCGCTCGCGCAGGCCTTGCCTTCCCCCCCGCTGTCATGACCACTAACGCTGTGCCCCTCGTCGCCGCCTCGCCGCTGCGCATCCTCATCGCCGATGATCACGAGGTCGTCCGCCAGGGGACGCGCGTCCTCATCGAGCGCGAGCCCGGCTGGGAGATCTGCGGGGTCGCCGCCAATGGCCGCGATGCCGTGGCCATGGCCGAGTCCCTCCAGCCCGACGTAGTGGTCCTCGACATGAGCCTGCCCGGCCTCAATGGTCTGGAGGCCACCCGCCAGATCCGCCGCCGCTGCCCACGCACCGAGGTGCTGCTCTTCTCCGCCCACTCGACCGACGATCTCCTGCGCCGCGTCTTCGAGGCCGGCGCCAAGTCTTACATCCTCAAGTCCGACGCCGGGCGGCACCTCGTCGATGCCATCCGCGCGCTCGGCCGGCACAAGACGTTCTTTACGGAAGATGCCTCCCGCGTCGTCTTCGCGCGCTTCAACGGCCCGCGCCCGCCGGCGGAAAACGGCCATGAGAGCCTCTCCTCCCGCGAGCGCGAGCTGCTGCAGCTTCTCGCCGAGGGCAAGTCCAACAAGGAAGCCGCCGCCGACCTGGGCATCTCCCCGCGCACCGCGGAGGTCCATCGCGCCGCCCTCATGCGCAAGCTCGACGTGGAGTCGCTCGCGGGTCTAGTCCGCTACGCCGTGCGCAACGGCATCATCTCGGCCTGAGTCGTCGGTCTATTTCTCCCCCGGCCGCGATCCTGCGGTCGCCCCACCGACCATGTCTCCCGAGTCCTCGTATTCCCTCGCACCTCTCGGGAATGCGCCGCCGGTCGCGGGGCTCACGCCCGCCGAGCAACTCCGCCTTCTACAGACCTGCGTGGGGCGCTTGGACGACATCATCGTCATCACCGAGGCCGATCCGCTCGACGAGCCCGGGCCGCGCATCGTCTTCGTCAACGAGGCTTTCACCCGCCGCACCGGCTGGACGGTCGCCGAGGTCCTCGGCCGCTCCCCGCGAATGCTCCAGGGACCTGGCACCGACCGTGCCACCCTGGCCCGCATCCGCGCCGCGCTGGAGCGGCGCGAGCCCGTGCACGAGGAGATCCTCAACTACGCCAAGGACGGCCAGGTGATGTGCCTGGAGATGGACATCCTGCCCGTCCCCGGCCGGGAGGGCCGCCCCTCCCACTTTGTGGCCGTGATGCGCGACGTCACCGAGCGCCGCCGCGTGGCCGAGGCCCTGCGCCGCTCGGAGGAAACCTACCGCCTTCTCTTTCGCGACAACCCGCAACCCATGTGGGTCTATGACCCCCAGACCCTGCGCTTCCTCGCCGTCAACCGCGCCGCCCTCGCCCAATACGGCTGGAGCGAGGACGAGTTCCGGGCCATGACCATCCACGACATCCGTCCGCCGGAGGACGTGCCTCGCCTCGAGCGCAAGCTGGCCGACCCCGCCTACCTCCGCTCGCGCCACACCGACGTCTGGCGCCACCGGCGGAAGGACGGCGCGATCCTTGAGGTCGAGATCATCTCCGAGCCCTTCACGTGGGAGGATCTTCCGGCGCGCCTCGTCCTCGCCAAGGACCTCACCGAGCGCCGCCAGCTCGAGGCCAAGTTCCTGCGCGCCCAGCGCCTGGAGAGCATCGGCACCCTCGCCGGCGGCATCGCCCACGACCTCAACAACGTCCTCGCCCCCGTGATGATGTCCGTGGACCTCCTGCGCGCCGCCCTGCGCGAGCCCTCGCTCCGCGAGGTGCTCGACGCGCTGGAATCCTCCGTGCGCCGCGGCGCCGACATGGTGCGCCAGATCCTCACCTTCGCCCGCGGCCTCGACGGCCGGCGGGTCGCCGTGCCCGTGGGCCGCGTGGTGCGCGACGTCCAGCGCCTCGCCCGCGAAACCTTCGCCAAGAACGTGACCGTCACCGTCTCGCTGGCCCCCGGCCTCTGGCCGGTGACGGCCGACCCCACCCAGCTTCACCAGCTCCTGCTCAACCTCTGCGTCAACGCGCGCGACGCCATGCCCGAGGGTGGCGAGCTCACCATCTCCGCCGCCAACGTGGTGCTCGACGCCGCCTACGCCGCCATGACTCCCGGCATCACCCCCGGCCGCCACGTGCACCTGCGCGTGAGCGACACCGGCACCGGCATCCCCGCGTCCATCCGCGACAAGATCTTCGACCCCTTCTTCACCACGAAGGAGCCCGGCCTGGGCACCGGCCTGGGCCTGGCCACCGTGCTCACCATCGCCGCCTCCTGCGGCGGCAGCGTGCGCGTGGAATCCGAGGAAGGCCGCGGCAGCGCTTTCGAGATTCACCTGCCCGCCGCTCCCGATGGCGCCGCCGCCGAGGCCGAGGCGCCGCGCGGCGAGCTCCCCCGCGGCCGCGGCGAGCTGGTGCTGGTGGTGGACGACGAGGCTGCCGTGCGCCTCATCACGCAGCAGACGCTGGAGGCCTATGGCTACCGCGCGCTCACGGCCGAGGACGGCGCCTCCGCCGTGGCCGTCTTCGCCACCCAGCGCGAGGTGGCTCTGGTGCTCACCGATATGATGATGCCGGTGATGGACGGCTTCGCCACCATCCAGGCCCTGCGGCGCATCCGCCCCGACGTGCGCGTGGTGGCCGCGAGCGGCATGGCCGACGGCCCCTTGGCCAAGGCCGCCGGAGCCGGCGTGCGCCACATCCTGCCCAAGCCCTACACCGCCGACACCCTCCTCCGCACCATCCAGCAGGCCCTAGCCGAAAATTCCTCGGCTTCCGGCGCGGGTGGCTCCGGGATCAATCGATTCGAATCGTGACCGGGCCGGCAAGACCGGCCGGCCCACTCGCTCAATTCATCGTGCCGCTGGCACCCCGGGATCACGCCGCGGCCCGCTTGCTCCCGCCGCGGCGTTGCGACGTGGGGACAAAGAGCCGCGGGAAAACGCCGCGCCGCCAGTTGCCGGCGTGGGCAAGGCCGCTGAGTCTCCGGCCCTCTCGCCGTGACGCCACCTCCCGATCCCTCCCCACGCCGCGCGGCGGTCTCGTTCGTCTTCCTCACGGTGGTGCTCGACATGATCGCGCTCGGCGTGATCGTGCCGGTGCTCCCGAAGCTTATCGAGCAATTCTACGGCGGCGATACCCCGCGGGCGGCCGAGACCTACGGGTGGTTCAACACCGTGTGGGCCGCGATGCAATTCTTCTGCGCGCCGCTGCTCGGGGCGCTCTCGGATCGCTGGGGGCGGCGGCCGGTCATCCTGCTCTCGAACTTCGGCCTTGGCCTCGACTACATCCTCATGGCGCTCGCACCGAGCTTGTCGTGGCTCTTCGTCGGCCGCGTGATCTCGGGCATCACCGCGGCCTCCGTGCCCACGGCCGGCGCCTATATCGCGGACGTCACGCCGCCGGAAAAGCGCGCGGGTGCCTTCGGCCTCATCGGCGCGGCCTTCGGCATCGGCTTCGTGCTCGGGCCGGCGCTGGGCGGCGTCTTGGGCGGGATCGACCCGCGGTTGCCGTTCTGGGTGGCCGGCGGCCTGAGCCTCGCCAATGCCTGCTACGGCGTCTTCGTGCTGCCGGAATCCCTGCCGCCGGAGCGGCGCGGCGCCTTCGCGTGGCGGCGGGCAAACCCCGTCGGCGCGCTGAACCTCCTCCGCTCGCACCCCGAACTGCTCGCCCTCTCGGGCGCCAATTTCTTGCTCTACCTCGCCCACGAGGTGCTGCCGAGCGTCTTCGTGCTCTACGCTGGCCACCGCTACGGCTGGACGACCACCGAGGTGGGCCTCACCCTCGCCGTCGTAGGCGTGTGCTCCGGCGCGATCCAGGGCGGCGCGGTGCGCCCGCTCGTGGCCCACTTCGGCGAGCGCGCGCTCGTCCTAGCCGGCGCGACTTTCGGCGTGATCGGCTTCCTTATCTTCGGTGGCGCTACGGTAGGTTGGTTCTTCCTGGTCGGCATCCCGTTCCTCTCGCTGTGGGGCCTCTTCGGCCCGGCCGCGCAGGGAATCATGTCCCGCCACGTCGCGTCGGACGAGCAGGGCCAGCTCCAGGGCGCGATCACCAGCC
>CALMOL010000204.1 GCA_937871685.1 uncultured Verrucomicrobiota bacterium | reverse complement strand
CATGCCCGCTTCCAGAAGCCAGCCCTCTCCGCCGACCCTTAAGTTAGTGCCATTCTCGCCTGACCCCTTGCCCATCTTTCCCACCCCGAGGAAGGAGTCCGCTCCGTCCGTAGAGAAACGCTGGCGCCCAGGATCGGCCTCTCGTTGCAACTTGGTCGTAGGCAAGCGTCAGATTGCGCGCCCAATTCTGTTGCCTCTTCCGCCCCCGATCGATAGGCCTAGTTCCCGCTGACGGGAGCCGACCTCGATCTGTTCTCAGCGACAACCAGTCCGTGCCAACCTATCCTGCGGAGTGAAAGTCGCGCCGTTGGTGTGCCAACTGATTTTTCTGTTATGCATGATCGTGTTTGCGATCAGCAGGCTCGCCTTGGGACTTCTCCTCCGAGAGCGCCCGGAGTATCGGAAAAAGGGGTGGCAGAACAGCTCGTATCTCCTTGCGCGAGCCATCGAAACGAAACTCACCCCGGTGGAGAGATTCTTCCTTCGCGCGATTCCCGTCAGCCTGCTTTTCGGTCTGCTCGCCTTCGCCGTCTCTATTGCGCTGATTCTTTATGCACGATGACACGGGGGCGCAGGTTCCGAGGGCGGGTTTCGTGCGCGGCGGCAGAGGACGGGCAATCCAAGAGAGCGCTAGGGGATGGCGCATCCAGACCCTGCAACCGGAGCAGGTTTAATCGGGAACGTTCCGATCCAGGACAACCCGGAAACCGACCGCGTCGGCCCGGAAAGTCGGGGGCAGAGCGAACCGACAGGACGACCGGAGGGCCAGGGGCTGAGCCTCGGCCCAACTGGCTCCGCGCAACACGCGATACCTCACTCCGTCGGGGGATGCTTCATCCCGCATCGCCGGCGTCGCTTGCAGGATGCTCGCGTCGTTCATCCGGGCTTGATATTCGTCCTCAACCCATTCCAAGGCATTCCCGCCCAAATCGTAAATTCCGAGCGAGTTTGGAGGAAACGAGCCAACCGGCGCTGTGCGAGCAAACCCATCCTCCGCCGTGACGTGCTCCCAAGTCGTCCCAGGCCAAACCTTGGCGCAACTGACATCGAAGTAATTGCCGACGCGGGTTTTTACGTATGGAGACTGATCGCTGCCCCACGGATACACGGAAAGCCCGGCGGCCGCGCTCCATTCTGCGTCATTCGGAAGCCGGTATTTATCCGCTTTACCGATTCGCCCCGACTTCCTTTCCAAATCGGTGAGCCAAAGGCAGAACGCTCTGGCGTCAAACCAGCTGACCCCGACGACGGGATGCGTGGCGGTCTGGACGAAGCCGGGGTTTCCCCACCACGCCACCGAATCGTATTTCCAGGTGAGGACGTTCACGGTGCCCTTCGCCACGGCTCGAGCCGTAGCAATCCCCGTATAATACTGAAAGCGTGCTTCGTCTGCAAAGCGCCGGAAGTCCTTGACCCGTGTCTCCCACACGCTGATCAAAACTTGCGAGTCCCGCGAGATGCACACGAATTTCATGCCCAACGAGTTCGTGAATTCGATTGGCGCACCACCGTCGCTCGCCGCAGCGCCTTGCGCCTCCTCGCCTCGGATTGACCGTGGCACTAGGCCCACGGTCGAAAACAAGAGCAGAGCCAACCAAGGATAAAAGAGCGAGAGGACCTTGGGGAGCTCAACCCCGAAACCGGGGTTCCCGACCGAAGTTACGTGTCCCCTGGGTTGGCGGGACGCCGCGGCTTGCAGGACAACTGCCCAAAACCTCTTGGCCCATCTTTCATCAAGCTTCCAGCGACCATGCATGGCCAAAGGGTATAGCGGTGGTCAGAGCGGTTTCAAGCGTGGCGCGAAGGCCTCGAATGTGCCGCTGGGCCGTCGGTTTGGAAGTTCTGGGCTCGGGCGAGCCAACCGACCATCACGGCAGAGACTTATCCCAGTGCGCGATCAAACCGGCGAGGTCGTAGCGGAAAGAGAGCCCGCCCGCCGAGGATTCTCCCGATTGCCCGAAGGCAAGCGGCTTGCCGGTTTAATTGCGCTTTGGTATTTGTGCGGCCGCGCCCCGGACAAGCTAAGGAGGCTGAAACGTGATTAGGCATTGGAAACGAGGGCGGGCCGCTGAACTATTGTTTATTCCAGGGGATACTTCCCATGCGGGGAAGACCGCCCGCGGCGCCACCGCCGCCACCGAGCGGAAAGACCGTTTCGCTTCCCGGCGCAACTCCGAGCCAGCCGGCCCCGTTGACCGTATTCCCCAGACTGAAATCGCCAGGGAACCAAGTATCCATGACGACATCGGTCACCGTAATGCTGATAATCCGCCCATCGCTCGGGATTCGGTCGGTATCCGCCGTTGAGATGCTGCTCGCGGCGACCAACCGGTCAATCTCGGCGCTGGCGGCCGCGGCGGCCGCGCGATCCATATCGGCGAAAGAGTAGGAATAGCTCGAAATCAAGGCGACCGACGCCGAGAAGGGCATGCGGATGAGTTCGGTCGAGACACTCAGCGAGGCCCCCTCGAAATGACCATGCAAATCGAACTCTACGGAGGCGCCAATACCCTCGTATCCACCCGCGATTTCTACCGACGTTCCATTAGGGGGTTGGGCGGAGATCGAAAGCTTGAATCCAGCGCTCGCCTCTAACCCGATGAGCGGCCCAGCGGACATGAGGATGCCGGAACTCTCTCGAAGAGCGTTAGGATTTCCTTGAATGGTAAGAAGAGACCACTTTCCCGCGTCGAAGTAGTAACCGGCGCTCACGTATCCGCCCGGCGGTCCGGCGACGTATGTTTGCGCGGAGTAAGTCCCGCTGGGCATCCCGCTTATCAAAACGCCCAGGTCACGATAGTATTGGGGCACAATGTTGGCGTTCTGCTGAGCATCGAAGGCCATGTTCCCAGTCATGCTCTGCAAGCCGGTCGGGTCTGAACCGTTGATCGGATCGTTTCCGCAGTAGCGGTAGAGGTTGTTGTCGCCGCCGCCAAACCGAATGGGGTCGATTTGGAGGAAGCGCCCGATGCCCGGGTGGTAGGCGCGGGCGCGGTAATCGTAGATGCCCAGCTCGGCGATCCACTCGCGCCCGGTGAACAGGTGGCGGTTGCCGATCGCGGTGGCCGCGCGCGGGTTGCCGCCGCCGTCGTAGATATAGACCTTGCCGAACGCATCGTAAGCGTATTGCTCGAGAAGGGCACCGTTGTTGTCAGTCACGTGCGTGACGCTGCCCAGACGGTCGTGATGGAAATAGCGCCACCCGTCGGCGCTGTTCCACCAGGCCACCATCTCGTCAAGGCGCGTGCCGTGGAAATAGATGTCCGTCCAGACGACGTTGTTGTGCTCGCCAATCAGGTTCCAGCCGCTGTAGTAACGATAGGAGGTCACGCCGTTGACGGTGCGCTTGACGCAGCGGCCCAGCGGATCGTAAGCCATGGACACGGCGTTGCCCCCGCTCGTCGCGTAGGTCAGCCCACCCAGCGCGTCGTAGGTGCAGCTCAGGCTGGAGCCCAAGCCGGTCAGGTTGCCGCGCGCGTCGTAGGTAACCGTCCCGAAGCTGGCGATGTTCGTGTAGCGATTGGTCCCGTTGGCCGAGTCCACCGTGTAGAGATCCGAGTGCGAGGCCGTGCGGTTGCCGGCCAAATCATACTCGTAGTAGTTGGTGCCGCGGTAGGGGCCAGTCGGGCTCGTGGAGGGATTGCCGTCCAGGCTGGCCGCGTCGGCGTCGTAGTAGGTGCCCCAGAGCTGGCCGGCCGCGTCGTAGAAGAACTCGTCGCCGTGGCCGTTTTCCATCGGGTTGAAGGAGCCGTCGGCGCCCTTCTTGAACCAGTCCACCCGACTCATGGCGTCGTAGTGATACTGGCGCCAGGCCACCGAGTGGTTGGAGCGCGCCGCGTCGTAGGTGTGCTGGTATTCGAGCCGCCCAGCTCCATCGTAGGTGTAGCCGGTCTGCATGCCGTTGTAGAAGTATTTGCGCTCCGCGAGTCCGTCGATGCGGTAGGCGTAGGAGGCCAGATCAACGCCATAGTCGGCCAAGCCGACCGCCTTGAGTTGGTTACGCGCGTTATAAGTATAGCTGCTGGAGGCCAGGAACGCGGTGCCTGGATGGGCCATGCGGGTGACCAGGCCCTCGGCGTCGCGCTGGTAGCCGATGGTCCGCGCGCCGCCGCTGCCCGCGATATCCTGGGTTTCCTGGATCAGTTCTCCTACGTCATTGTAGGCACTGGTGATGGCCGAGGCCGCATTGGCGATGCAGGTCATGCGCCCGGCGGCGTCCCAGGCGTAGTCGATCGTCGGCGCGGCGTAGCCGTTCCACTCGGAGTGCAGCAGGCGGTCGCGCTCGTCGTAGGACGTGTAGTTCTGTTGGTCGCCCGCGCGCGTGCGGTAGGCGAGCAACAGGCCCGCGTTCCCGCCGGGGCCGCCGTAGGTCCACTGCTCAAAGGAGCCATCCGGATAGGAGCGCTGCGTCTTGCGATTGGAAGCGTCGTAGGCGTAGTGGTAGGCTTTGCCGTTGGGATCGGTCAGGTCCATGAGGCTGCCCGAGGGATAGTAGCTCATGAGCGTGACCCCGTTGCGCTCGTCGATGACCCGCGTGGGCCGATCGCGATTGTCGTAGATATCGTAGGTGACCGTGCGCCCGCTGGGCAGGGTGATGACCTTGCGGTTGCCCTTGGCGTCGTAGATGACCGAGGTGCTCTGGCCGGTGAGCGCGCCGGCCGCGTCCTGCGACCAGTCCATGAACCCGCGCGCGTCGTAGTGGCGCTGCGAGTTGACGCGTTCGGTCGTGCTGCCGGGCAGCAGCTGCAGCTCGCGCGTCATCTGGCCCACCGCGTTGTATTCCCAGCGCACGCGCGCCTGGTCCGCCGTGTAGGTGCCCGTGTAGCGCGCGCCCACCTTGCGGTTGGGCGTGTAGTCGATGACCGTGTATTTGTTGGCCGCCGAGATGATCTGCACCGGGTCGCCGGCCGGGTTGGAGCGCCACGGCGCGGGGAACTCCCCATCGCGATCGTAGCGCCACTGCGTGGTGCGCGTGATGCCTTGGGCGGAATCCACGGGGTCGACACGCGTGAGCACGCGCTGGTAGGAGTCATAGGCGAAGCTGGTTACGTGACCCAGCTCGTCGGTAGCCGTCAGCACGCTGCCTTCGTTGTTGTAGGTGCGCGAGGTGGTCGCGTTCATCCCATTCACCGCGGGCAGGGTGGTCTGCGTGATCTGATTGCGCCCGTTGTAGGCGAGGTAGCTCACGCGGCCGCGCGGGTTGACCGTCGAGACCACGCGGTCCATCGCGTCGTAGTAGTAGTTGGTAGCCCCGTCTGGGCCGATGAATTGGGTGAGCAGCCCGCCGTGGCCGCTGCCCCCGTGGCCGGGCTGGTCGTAGTAATAAGTCAATGTCGTCCCGTTGGTCAGCCGGCGCGTTTGGACCGCGTTGTAGATGGGCCAGTAGGTGGTTTCCTCGTAGGCACCGTCGGCGTAGTCGGTGCGCGTGATGCGCTGGCTTGAGTCGCGCGTCCAGGTCGTTGCGTGGCCCAGCTCGTCGGTGGCGCTCAGCAGGTAATAGCCGCTGGCGTAGGTCAAGTCGCGGTGCGTGCCGTCCACGGCGTGCGTGATGCGCGTGGGCCGGCCGAAGGCGTTGTTGGCGAGGTTAGTCACGCGATTCTCACCGTCCTGCACCTGGCTGATGTAGCCGTTGGCGTCGCGCTGGTAGGTGGTCGTGTGACCCTCGAAATCGGTCAGGCTGCTCAAAAGGCCGCCCACCCCGTAGGTGAACGTGCGCGTGATGCCCCCGGAGCGTGTTTCCAGGCGCGTGTTCGCCGCGGTGGCCTGGATGATGGACACGTTGACCCAGCGATAGTTGCCGTTGCTATCAAAGGGCGTGGTGCCCGCATCCGCGTTGGCCTCCGCGAAAATCTCTCCGGGCACCCCGGTGCTTTCGTCGTAGGCGTAGCCGATGATCTTCATCGGCCCGTTGGCGTGCGGGTCGTAGGCGTAGCTCAGGAAGGCGGCCCCGCCCCCGGTGCTCAGGACTTGGTAGAGGTAGGAAGAGAAAATGTAGGCACCGTTGACGTCCGTTTCGGCTCGATACTGGGCCACGCTGAGCACGGGCAGGTTGTTGCCCCAGGGGCTGTAGTAGTATTGAACCCACTGGCCGTTGGAGGCCTGGATGTGGTCGATGACTGTGGTGACCACCCCATTGAGGTTCACCCCTAGGTAGGTTAGGTCGATGTAGCGCCCGCCCGGCTCGGTGATGCGCGAGACCAAGCCCTGGCCGTTGTAGGACAGCGTGGTGCTGAGCCCGAAGCGGTCCACCAGGCTGTCGGCGCGGTAGCCGCGGTCGAAGGTGCCTCCCGGCGAGGAGAAGAGCACCTTGGCTCCGCCGTTGAGCGTGAGGGTCAGCCCGGTGGTGCCGCTCACGTAGAGAGTGTCCTTCAGCCCGCGGTTGAAGGGGGCCGCCTGGTAGTTGCCCGCACCCCCGGTGGCGTGATAGCGCAGCACGCGCCCGTCCGGACAGTAGACCTCGTAGAAGGAGCGGCTGGGTTGCTCCTCGTCAAAATAGTAGCTCGCGCTCCAGTCGTAGTCGTGCCGCCAGTTGCCGTCGCCGAATACGGTCACTCCACCGCTCTCGTCGATGCGCGAGCGCCAGTGGCGCGCAAACGACAGGCCGCGCTCACCCACCGCGCCGGGCACCACGAGGTCCACGATGTCGCGCATGGCGCAGCGCGTGTAGGGATCATACGAGTTGCCCGTGGAGACGTTGCCGTTGAAGACGCCCTCGACACCGGCGGGGTTGTCCTCGCCGTTGATATCCTGGGCGAGGGCAGGGGAAGCCAGACTGAGGGCCAGCGCGGCGGCCAAGGCCAGGCGCACGGCGGCGCGGGCAAAGGAGCAGCCCGGGCGAATCGTTGCGTTCATGGGGCGAAAAAAAGGGGAGGCTGCGATAGAAAGGGGATGGGTGAGAAAGAGGCTGGCGGCTTCATTCGCGCACGAGGTGCACGAGGGTGCGCACGCTCTCCAGTTCAACGAGCAGCGTGGAGCGCGCGCCGCTGGCCGGGGGCTGGAAGGAGAGCAACAGGACCCCATCGCTGCCCACGCGCGGATGCTTGTCCGTGGCGTCCTTGGCGGTGTTGATGCCCGCGGCGGTCACCGTTCCGCCACCCAGGCAGAGAATCTGCACGGGCTTGCCCGCCTGAGAAGCGCCAAAGGTTAGGTGCAGTGTCGAGGCGCCCCGGTCTGCCCTGAAGCGGGCGATTTGCCGGACCGCCCCGCGCGCCGCGCCGCCGGCCAGCTTGACCGCGGAATCGCCGGGATTTTGCACAGAAATGGCCGGGCGCCGGGCTGCTTCCCAGGCGGGATCGCGCAACGTGGATTGGAAGGGCAGAAACGATCCACCATTCGCCAAGGCTGGAGCAGGCGCGGAGTTCGCGACCGCGGGATTTTGCTGCGCAAGCGCAGAGGGGGCGAAGATTGCGACGGAGGCAACGAATGCAGCAAAGCACCAATTGTGATGAGGTAGTTTCATGACCAGACCGAGTTGGGATGAAGTGACGCAGCTCAAGCGCGGCGGGGGAAACGCGCTAAAGCAAGAAGGCAACCAGCCGAACACCAAGGCCGGTATGACACTCAATGAATGCAAACGCACATGCCCATTATCGCGGTTGCCTGATCGAACGAGAAGAAGTGTCATAAGCGGCCGCGCAAGGCTGGGCCTTGTTTTCCCTCAACCAAGGCACGGTCCGCAGCGCGCTTCGCCGCGTCTTTTATACCTTCTCCCTGCCCCCTCACTCTTCCATCTCGCGTGCCAGTTCCACGGCGCGCAGCACGGCGGCGGCCTTATTCACGGTTTCCTGGTGCTCGCTGGCGGGCACGGAGTCGGCGACCACGCCGGCGCCGGCCTGGACGTGGGCTTGGCCATCCTGGAGGACGACGGAGCGCAGGGCGATGCAGGAATCCAGCGAGCCGTCGTGGCCGAGGTAGCACACGGCGCCGGCGTAGAAGCCGCGCTTGGACTTCTCCAGCGAGGAGATGATCTCCATCGCGCGCACCTTCGGCGCGCCGGTCACGGTGCCGGCGGGGAAGGTGGCGCGCAGCACGGCGGCGGCGCTCGTGCCGGCGGGCAGCTCGCCGGTCACATCGGAGACAAGGTGCATGACGTGCGAATAGCGCTCGACACGCAGGAAGTCGGTCACGCGCACGGTGCCGAACTTGGACACGCGGCCGGCGTCGTTGCGCGCGAGGTCCACGAGCATCAGGTGCTCGGCGCGCTCCTTCGGATCGGCCAGGAGCTCGGCGGCCAGCGCGGCGTCCTCCTCGGGCGTGGCCCCGCGGCGGCGCGTGCCGGCGATGGGGCGGATCTCCACCCGGCCGCCCAGCGCGCGGACGTGGACCTCGGGCGAGGAGCCGACGAAGGCGGGCCCGCCCATCGCGAAACGCAGCAGGAACATGTAGGGTGACGGATTCACCAGCCGCAGCGCGCGGTAGAGTGCCAAGGGCGTGCCGGCGAAGAGCGTGGTAAACCGCTGCGAAGGGACGCACTGGAAGATGTCGCCCGCGCGGATGTGCTCCTGGCACGTGCGCACCATGGCCTCGTATTCCTCGCGCGTGGTGTTCGACGCGGCTACGGGGAGGTCGCCACCTAGTCGCGGCCACGGCCGCACGGCACGCAGGCGGTAAGGAGATTCCAGGCGACGCGCGAGACGGCGCAGGCGCGCGGTGGCCTCGTCGTAGGCGGTGGTGGCGTCCGTGCCCGGCCCGGTGCGCGCATGGACCATGATCCGCAGCCGGCGGTGGCGGTGGTCGAAGACCAGCAGCACGTCGGTGAGCAGGAAGATGGCGTCCGGCAGCCCGAGCGCGTCCGGCGGGGGTGGGGGCAGCGTCGGCTCGAACCAGCGCGCCATCTCGTAGCCCAGCCAGCCCACCGCGCCGCCCACGAAGGGCACGCCAGCCAGCGCGGGAATCCTCGCCGGCTGGCAACGCGCCATTTCTCCCTCGAGAAACGCGAGCGGGTCGCCGCCCGGAGGAATCTCAATCCGCTCGGGCTCGCGCTGCCCGGCGCGGATCACGCGGATCTCGCGATCGCGCAATTCCCACGTCGCCAGCGGGCGGATGCCCATGAACGAATAGCGGCCGATGCCCTCGGCCTGCTCGGCGGATTCCAGCAGGAAGCTGGCGCCGCCGTCGCCGCCGAGCGACGCGTCCTCGTCGAGCAGCTTTTGGAACGCGCCCACCGGCGTCTCGGTGTCCGCGATGAACTCCGCGGTGAGCGGCACCCACGGCGCGGTGGCGGCGAGGCGGCCGAACTCTTCGCGCCCGGGTTGAATCGACAGCGCGTTCATCATGCGCTCGCCGGGGCATAGACCTGCTTCGGCTCGAAGCGCGGCGCCTCGCGGAGCGGCCGGGGGTTTCCCGCGAAGTCCATCTCCTGGTAGAAGCAACTCTCGTAGCCGTTGTGGCAGGCGGCGGCGGTCTGGCGCACGACGAAGAGGAGCGCGTCGCCGTCGCAGTCACGGCGCCAGCGCACCACCTCCTGGAAGTGGCCGCTGGTCTCACCCTTGAGCCAGAGTTTTCCGCGCGAGCGGCTCCAGTAGTGCATGCGGCGCGTTTGGAGCGTGAGGCGGAGCGATGCGCGGTTCATCCACGCGAGCATCAGCACGCGGCCGGCGGGCGGCGGGGCGTCGGCGCGGCCGTCGTCGTCTGGCGCGGCCTGCTGCACCACCGCGGCCACGAGACCAGCAGCGTCCCAGCGCAGGTCATCGAAAGGATTGGCGGCGGGCGGCTCGGGAGCAGACAGGGACATGGGCGGGCCGAAGCGAAAAGGATTGGAAAACGCCGTCGAGATGGGGCCAAATAAGAGCGGCGGGCCTTGTCCCGCGCAACTCGCGTCTCGCAGCTTCTCCCCACGGCGGCGCGCCAAGAATTTCCCGACATCCCCGCCTCGCTCCCGACCATTCCCGGGGGCATGCTTCTAGCTGAGTCCCCGCCGCCACACCCCCTCATGGACGTCAACCTTTCGAGCGAGGAGCGAGCACAAATTTTGCAGACCATCGAGATGTTCGAGGTCATCACGCAGACGCAGCCCGACGACTGCCAGTCGCTCGACATCCTCAAGGAGGCTTACGTCAAGATCGGCCAGCAGAACGAAGCCCTGCGCGTCGCGCGCCGGCTGGCGCAGGCGTATCTACAAAGCGGCCTGTATTCGAGCGCGCTGCTGGAGTGCGAGGGCATCCTGCTCAAGGAGCCGACCGCGGCTGACGTGCTCGCGCTCATGGGCGAGATCGAGAGCCGCATGGGGCTGCCTTCCAGCGCCCGCGCCACCGCAGCGCCCTCCGCCAGCAGCGCGCCGCCTCCCCTCGCCCCCGCTGCCAACGGCCAGATCGAGTCGCCCGAGGCTGCGAACCTCATGCAGGTGCCGCGCACCAAGCGACTGCCCGGCCAAGGTGCGCCGGTCATGCCGGCCATGCTGCCGGAGGAGGATGGCAATGGGCACTTCGCCTCTTTCCTCGCGCACCACCGGATGGTCCCCGAGGCGCTCGCCACCGCGTCCTTCCAAAAGGTCCGCGCCGCCACCACCCGGCGCTCGCCGGGCTCGATGACGCCCGCGCCCTCGCTGCTCGAGGAAATCGCGCGCGACGGCGGCCCCGCGGTGGACCTCCTGCTCGGCCAGCTCGTCGAGATCACCAAGTCCGGCTACGTGCCGCTGGAGAGCTACGACATCGACCGCGCCATCGTGCGCCTCCTGCCCGAGACGCTCACCATCGGCCGCCTGCTGGTGCCCTTCGACGTGGTCTCGCGCACGGTGATGATCGCGCTGTGCAATCCCTTCGACGCCGCGGCCAAGGAGGCCGCCGCCTCACAGCTCGACTACCACATCCAGTGGTATCTGGCTAAGCCCGCCGCCCTCGTGCGCGTGCTGCGCGACGTGTATCGCCTCGACGCCGCCGACTGATCCTTCTCCTCGCCTCGTCCCAAATCCCCCGCCACCACAATGGGTGCCAAATCCTTCGGCGAGCGCATCGCGGAAATCCTCATCGAGGATGGCCTGCTGCTGCCTAACCAATTCAACGAGGTCGTCGAGATCCAGCGCAAGCAGGGTGGCCGGCTCGTGCGCCTGCTCACCGACAAGGGCTTCGTCACCGAGCAGGACATGGTGATGGCCATGGGGCGCTGCCTGGGCGCCTCGCCGATCAACCTCGCCAAGGTGCGCGTGCCCGAGGATGTGCTGAACCTCGTCCCCAAGGACCTCGCCAAGAATTACAAGCTCGCCCCCGTGGCCGTGCTCGGGCCGCGGCTCTTCGTGGCGATGGCTGACCCGCTCAACGTGCTCGCCATCGATGACCTCAAGGCGCGCACCAAGCTCCAGATCGTCCCCATGATCGCCACCGAGAAGGCGATCATCGATGCCCTTTCCGGCGTGCAGCAGGCCGCCGGCATGATGGACGAGGTGATGAAGGAGGCCGCCGCCGGGGCCGACGCGGACGTGGAGGCCGTGGCCAACCGTCGCGAAGAGATCGACCTCGACAAGCTCGCGCTCTCCTCCGAGGACGGCCCGGTCATCAAGATCGTCAACCTGATGCTCGTGCAGGCCATCCGCGACAAGGCCTCCGACATTCACATCGAGCCCGGCGACAAGAACATCAAGCTCCGCTACCGCCTCGACGGCAACCTCGTGGAGGCCGCCGGTCCGCCCAAGCACCTGCAAAACGCGATCTCCTCGCGCATCAAGATCCTCGCCGGTCTCAACATCGCCGAGCGGCGTCTCCCGCAGGACGGCCGCTTCCGCATCCGCGTGGCCGGCAAGGAGGTGGACCTGCGCATCTCGTTCCTGCCGTGCACGAACGGCGAGAAGATCGTCATTCGACTGCTGGACAAATCCACCTTGACCGGCTCGCTCGACGGTCTCGGTCTCTCGCAGGACACCTATAACGTCTTTCGGAAGGCCGTGGACGCCCCTCACGGCATGATCCTGCTCACCGGCCCCACCGGCTCGGGCAAGACCACCACGCTCTACTCAGTGCTTTCCGAGCTGAATTCGCCCGAATACAACATCGTCACCGTCGAGGACCCAGTGGAATACCAGCTCGCCGGCATCAACCAAGTGGCCGTCAACGGCACCGTGGGCCTCGATTTCGCCACCGCGCTGCGCTCCATCCTGCGGCAGGACCCGGACATCGTGATGATCGGCGAGATCCGCGACAACGAGACGGCCGACATTGCCGTGAAGGCCGCTCTTACCGGCCACCAAGTGCTCTCCACGCTGCACACGAACGATGCCGCCGGCGCCATCACGCGCTTGGACGACATGGGCATCGAGCCCTTCCTCATCTCGTCCTCGCTGCTGCTCACCTGCGCCCAGCGCCTCGTGCGGCGCATCTGCCAGAACTGCCGCGAGGAATTCCATCCCGAGCCCGAACTGCTCGAGCGCGTGGGCCTCGATCCCACCTCGGACGCCGTCTTCTACCGCGGCGCGGGGTGCGACCGCTGCAAGGGCCGCGGCTACTCCGGGCGCGCCGCCATCCTGGAAGTGCTGCCGGTGACCGAATCCATCCGCCGCCTCATCATCAAGCGCGCCTCCGCCGCCGTCATGAAGAACCAAGCCGTTTCCGAGGGAATGAAGACGCTGCGCCAAGCTGGCGTTGACAAAGCCTATGAAGGCATCACCACTCTTGAGGAGGTGTGGCGCCTCACGTCCGAAGACTGACCGTCCCGCAATTTTCCCTCTCGTCCGCCTTCCCCGCCCCTAAAGCCGACGCCCGCATGGCCTTCTCGTTTTCCAACCTCTTCCGCTCCAAAGGCGCTGGCAAAGAGGAGCCGACGCCCGCGCCCGCCGCGCCGCCCGCCCCGCCCTCGGACGAGGCTGCTGGCGCCGAGACCAGCGTAGGCCGGCGCGTGGCGCTACCGAACACGGTGGTGCGACCCATGCCGCTGCGCTCCTCGCCGGACGCACCGCCGCCCCTGCCCGGCGCGCGCCCGGTGGCCTTCCCCGGCGCGCCGGCCCCCTCTTCGGGGCGGGGCGCTGCGCCGGTGGCGCCGCG
>CALMOL010000203.1:2952-19297 GCA_937871685.1 uncultured Verrucomicrobiota bacterium | reverse complement strand
CGCGGGGGCGAACGCGGGCTCGGCGAGAGGAGCCGCAGGACGCGCCGGCGCAGGACGGCGCGCTAGCTCCGGAACGGCGAGCGCCAGAAAATTCGTTTGCGCCACTGGCACCGTGACGAGCGCGCCTTGGTAATCGAGCACAATGGAGGGGCCCTCCAGGCCGATGACCTTGAGCGTTTGGCCGGCCGGCAGCACCGTGCGCCCGGCGGTAGCGGGCGCGGCGAGCTTCACCTCGCGCGGCCACACGTCGGGCCGGGCCGCAACGGCCCGGAGGTCAGCCGGAGGCGCCTGGGCCGCCAAGGGGAGCACAAAGACCAAAAACGCAAGGATGCGAGGCGCGGCGAGGAACATGGCGGGAGCTTGGCCGGAGCGGGCGCGATGCCAAGCCAAGGTCGTTTCCGTGTCGCAGGCCCCGCGTGCTCGGGCTCGGCTACGTGGCGTCTCTTTTTTTGGGCGAGGAGCGCGGCTCGTTCTTACCACGAATGGCGGTAAGGGTTGTTGTCCACGTAGAGATACCAATCCCCTTCAATGCGGCGGATGGCGACGGTGTAGTTGCCCTTGCCGAAAGGCAGCCCGGCGCGGTCAAGCGAGGGAAGGATGCGCCAGGTGGTGGGCGGCTCCTCGGGATCGACTTGGTATTTCGCGCCGGGATAGTTTGGGAATCCGGGCGTCGGCGGCAGCCATGCGTAGCCCTTGGAAGAGCCGGGGGTAAATTGTGTCCAGCCGGTCAGGAGATAGGTCGGGAAGCGAAATGCGGTCTGCCCGCGGTCGGTCACATAGAAGCGCTTCGCGCCGAGGCTCTTGCGAAGCTCGAGGTAGGCTCCGTAGCCGGGGCCGGCGACCTTCGTATTCGTCTGGACGAGGTATTCGCGCAGCCGCTCCCAATCCGCCCGGCGCGCGCGGAACTGGGCGATCATCGCTTCGTCCGACGGCGCGGCCGCGAGGGTGAGCGGCGAGAGCGCGAGGAGGAGGGCGAGGGCGCGGAGGAGGAAAGGCACGGGGGAAGATTTAAGCTTCAGGCTTCAAGCTTCAAGGAAGGACGGAAAGGAAGAAGGACCGAGAGGAGGGACGGCTCCCTTCTTCTCTCCTTCGTTCCTTTCGGGCTTTCCTTGAAGCCTGGAGCTTAATTCTTGAGGCTTTCCGCCGCGCGCTCGCGGGCGGTCCTCACCTGCGGCTCGGCGCGCAGCTTGGGATCTTCCAGCCGGCGCGCATACACCTCGCCCCAGCGTTGCTGGTTCATCGAGCACATGGGCACTTCCTCGAACTCGCCGGTCGCTTCGTTGCGCACCGCGCCCTTGAAGACGCAGGCGTCCAGGCGGGCCTTGATGACCGGATCCGCATCGGCGCGCGCCACCATCGCGGCGTCCATGAAGTTGTGCATGCCGACGTTGAGGACGTGGACCTCGCCGCGCCACAGGTCGCGCACGAAGGGACGCGGGATCGCGCCCGTGGCGATGAGGCGCAACGCGTGCCAGCCAACGCGCAGGGCGAGGCC
Source organism: uncultured Verrucomicrobiota bacterium (assembly GCA_937871685.1). Lineage (GTDB taxonomy): Bacteria > Verrucomicrobiota > Verrucomicrobiia > Chthoniobacterales > SZAS-18 > SZAS-18. Next base: position 17,802 of record CALMOL010000203.1, on the reverse strand, counting down.
GGGGTTTTGGGCGAGCACGCCGAGGAGGCGCCACGGCGCGGTGCGGTGCTCGTCGGTCACGAGCGAGAGGCCGCCCACGCGCGCCAGGAAATCGTGGAGCACGCCGCGGAATCCAGAATCGTCGCGCGGCACCAACGGATGCGAGCGGCCAGTGGAGCGAGAGATGAGCAGCGGCGCCCACGAATTGCAGTCGGGGTGGCCGAACACGGTGGCATCCTTCTCCAGCGGGTGGCCGGCGCCCTCGCAAAGCTTTTGCCACACGCGCTCGGGCGTGACCGGGTTCTTCGAGAAGAGCGTGCGGCCGGTGTCGGCCTCGGGCTGAAAGGAGAGCATCCGCCAGACGTGCGAGCGCTCGGGCTTCTCCAACATCCAGCGCACGATCTCGGGGATGTGATCGATGTTCCGCTCGGTAACGGTGGCGTTGTGGGCAAACTCTAGCGTCTGGCCGGTTTTCTCACGCATCATCAACGCGAGCTGGGTGAAAGACTCGCGCAGCGGGTGGAGGTCGGCCTCGCTCTTCACCCGCCCGATGGGGAAGCCGGCGCGGCCGGCCTGGGTCATGTCGATGTGGACGGCCACCTGCTTGAGGCCGCCCTCGATCATCAGGCGCTCGAGAAACTCGGGGTGCTCGATCAGCGTTTGCCCATGGGTCATGAGCATCGGCACGAGGCCCGCGCGCGTGGCGTGCTGGATGATCTCGACGAGCTCGTCCTGCCGGCCGGAGCGCCAGTAGGCGTCCGCCACGTCGCCGCCGGTGATCTGGAGGCCGCCGCCGGGGCCTTGGAAGCGGCGGTTGGCGTCGATCTGCTCCTTCATTTGCGCCAGCGAGGGGATCGGCACCTCGTTGGCATTCTTGGGGAGGTAGCAGTGCGTGCAATGGAACGAGCAGTAGCTCGCGCCCAGCGTGAAGCCGCAGTGCGTGAGGTGGCGGCCGGAGATCTGGTTCGGCAGCTTCAGTTCCGGCGGCAGCGATTCCCAGCGGCGCTTTAGGAGATCGTTCTTCTCGCCCTGGATCGGCCGGCGGAAGGCGTCCCAGCGAGCGCGCCATTTCGAAGAAGGGCGCGACGGCGTGAAAACGGGCGCGCCGGGAGCCTCGCGGGCAACCAGGTTGGCGGCAAGGGCAGGAGAGGGGACGGACGAGGACATGGCAAGAACGACGGGGCGGCAAAGATGCAGCCTCGGCAAGCATGCGGGAGGATTGGGCAAATTCCAGGCCCTTCCGAGGCAGGTCCTCCCCAAGGAAAGCCTTTCAACTTTCCGGCGGCGGAGCTACACGTTGCGCCCGCAATGTCCCCCCTCCCAGCCATTACCCGGACCGTCGTCAAGCCGCGCCACGCCCTGATTGCCCCCGATGGTCACGTGGCCGCGCCTTTGCCCGGCTGGCGCGGGACGCGCTGCGTGGTTCTTATCTCCCCGGCGATGGGGGCACGCTTCACGCAGATGCTCTTCGAGATGGAGCCAAAGGGCGAGGGCATGGGCGAGACCGGTGAGCGGCAGGTCTTCTTCTACGTGTTGTCCGGCGCGGTGGACGCGCACATTGGCGCCGGCCAGTCGCGCAACCGCATCCCGGCCGGCGGCTACGCCTACTTCCCGTCGCACACGCGCTGGGCACTGCGGCCGGCCGATGGGCAGGCGGCGCGCGTGGTGGCCTTCGAGAAGTTTTACGAGCCGGCCGATGGCGTGGACGCGCCCGGCGTCTTCCTCTGGAACGAGCGCGAGGTGCCGGGCCAGCCCTTCCTCGGCGACCCGGACGCGCTCCTGCAGGTGCTGCTGCCCGATCGGCCCGAGTTCGACATGGCGATCAACGTTTTCCGCTACAAGCCCGGCGCGCGCCTGCCCTTCGTGGAGACGCACGTCATGGAGCACGGCCTCCTGATGCTCGCCGGCGAGGGCATCTACCGCCTGGGCGACGACTGGTATCCGGTGGCTGCGGGCGACGTGATTTGGATGGCGGCGTATTGCCCGCAGTGGTTCGCCGCGATCGGCAAGTCGCCGGCCGCCTATCTCTACTACAAGGACGTGAACCGGCCGATCTTGCCGGTTTGATTCCGCTTCACGTCCCTGCCCTCTCATCCCGCGATGAACACCTTTGCCTCCCTTCTGCCCGACCCCGGCCTGCGCCATGACGGTCGCGCGACGGACGAGATGCGGCCGCTGGCGCTCACGCCGGACTTTGTGCCGAAGGCGCCTGGCTCCGTGCTGGTGTCCTTCGGCAAGACGCAGGTCATCTGCGTGTGCACGGTAGACGAGGGCGTGCCGCGCTGGATGCGCGAGCAGGGCGTCTCGGGCGGCTGGATCACGGCCGAATACGCCATGCTGCCTTACTCGACTTCCGAGCGGAAGACGCGCGACGGCGTCCGCGGCAAGCTCGACGGCCGCTCGATCGAGATTCAGCGTCTCATCGGCCGCGCCCTGCGCGCGGTGGTGGATCTCGACGCGCTCGGCGCGCGCACCATGTGGGTGGACTGTGATGTGCTTCAAGCCGACGGCGGCACGCGCACCGCGGCCATCACCGGCGCCTGCGCGGCGGTGGCGCTGGCCGGCCACCGCCTCGTGCAGGCCGGCCGGCTGGCGCGCTCGCCGCTGCGCGAACTGGTGGCAGCCGTCAGCGTGGGCGTGTGCGGCGGCCGGCCGGTGCTGGACTTGGATTACATCGAGGACAAGGACGCGGCGGTGGATTTCAACCTGGTCATGACGGCCGGCGGCCGCTACGTGGAGGTGCAGGGAGCAGGCGAGGAGAGCGCGTTCACGCAGGAGGAGTTCGACGCGATCACGCTCCTGGGGCGCAAGGGAGTGGCCGGCCTCGTGGAGTGGCAGCGGCGCGAACTGGGAAAATTGGGCGTCGCTCATTGAGCGCGGCGGGCGGGCCGGTTGTCTGTGTTTTCCCGCCTTCACACCCGGCCGCCCCGGCCGGAGGAGGCGATTCCCAGACAGCCCAACCCCATCCCCCTTCCCACTCCCATGGCTCTTAATCCCCAGCAAATCTTCGCCAACCACATCCTGCAGAAGGTTCTCCCTGCCGCGCAAGGATCAGCGGTGGCCTCGAACCTCGAATGGAACGCCAAGAAGTTCCTCGGCCAAGTGCCCGGCGAGACGCTCGACGCGGCGACTTACGCCGAGCGCACCAAGGCTGACCTCGCGCAACTTGGCTCTCCCGCGGCCAGCGAGGCCTTGGCCATGATTGACGAGCGCTTCGGCACCAGTGGCGGCGGCGGCGGCATGATGGCTGGCGCTTCTTCCGGTGGTGGCGCCACGCCCCACGCCGCTTCGGGCGCAACGGCAGACGACGCCAAGCTGCGCGAGGCTGCCCAAAGCGCGCAAGCTTCCGCCGGAAAGACGATGTCGGATGACGACGTGGCCGCCATGCTTGCCGAAAAGGCTGACAAATCCGGTGAGGACCTCGATTGGCAGAACTCGGTCGTGGACCTACTCAAGCTTCTCGGCAAGGACACCTCGGTCGGCTCGCGCCGCAAATACATGGCCGCGCTCGGCGTGGACGGCGAGGCTGGCTCTTCCGAGGGCAACGAGGCGCTGCACGCCGCGCTGCTCGGCCAGCTTGCGGACAACGGCGGCAAGCTGCCGTCAAACGTGGCCTGAGAATTTTTCTGCTTCTCATCCAAGGCGGCCTCGGAAACGGGGCCGCCTTTTCTGTGCTGGGATAGATTCTACACGCCCGACGGGATATACATGTCCTATCCGCGCCGGTAGCACGCGGCATGATTCTTCCTCTCCCTGCCCCTCGTGGCTCGCTCTCGCTCCCCTTGGCCCGCGCTCACGGTGATCGCATTCCTGGGGCTGGGTGTTGCGCTGCTTTGGCGGTCGGCCGCGCCGCCGCCGGAGCTGGCTCCTGTGCCGTCGGTGGCACCGGCCTCACCAGCCGCACCCGCTCCCAGTTCCGCGCCCACGCCCGGCGCGGACGCCGTGCCGCCGTCCGAGCCCCTGGTCCTCGCTGAGCCCACGCCGCGTCCGCCGCCGCCGGGCGGATTCTCGACGATGGAAGAATGGCAGCGCGCTCGTTCTGATCGCCCCGCGCCGATGCCTCCGGCCGAGCCGCCGCCTGCCCAGCGCACCCCGCTCGCGGAACTGCGGGTCGCCGGCCGGGCCGTGCGCGGCTTCCGCGCCACGATCGGTGGCAACCCAGTCGGCGCCAACGCCGAGATCGTCCGCGCGCTGCTCGGCGCGAACCCACGCGGCACGCGTTTTCTCGATCCCGCGGCCGTGAGTCTCTCGCCCGAGGGCGAGATGCTCGATGCCTGGGGCCGGCCCGTCTTCTTTCACCAGATTTCCTCAACGCTGATGGAAATCCGCTCCGCTGGCCCCGACGGCCGGATGTTCACCGCCGACGACGTGGTGACGCCGTGACCTTATTTTCTAGACTTTCCTTTGCCGCTGGCGGCGTGATCGCCGCGGTCACCCTGGCCAGACGGTGCCACGGTTTTCGCGCGCTTGCGCACATCCTGCGCCAATGAGCGACCGACATCATCGCTCTCCTTGAACTTCCCGGCTTCGCCGCGGCGCACGAAGCGCTTGTCGGTGCCGGTGTCGATCAGCTCGCGCTTGGCTGCGGGACGTGCCGCGGATTTCTTGGCGGGGGTCGCGCGCTTGGCAGGCGCGGCCTTGCGGGGAGAGGCAGCTTTCTTGGCCGCGGACTTGCGCGCGGCAGTGGCGGATTTTGCGGGCGCGGCCTTCGCCTTGCGCGCCGCGGGCTTGGAAGTTTTCGTGGGCGTGATGGGAGGCGGGTTTTTCATGCATCGCGTGCGGACGCCCATGCGCGCGTCCCGGCTGCTAGGACGGCGGGCGCACGGCCAGCACGCGCTGCTTGGTCATCGCCCACAGGCGCGCGCCGGCCGGGTAGTCCCACTGCATCCCGGAGGCCCACGGGGAGAAAGCCGGCAGCGTCCACAGCGCCCCATCCTGCACGAAGAGGGGCAGCTTCAATTTTACCCCGCCGCCGTCGCGCATGATGATGGCGGGATGGAAGTGGCCGATCACCGCCGTGCGCGTGCCGCGCTCGGCCGGCGCGGGCCGGTCGCCGTGGTAGAAGCAAAACTTCTCGGTGAGATGCCACTCGCGCGTCAGCGGCGACTCCAGGCAGCGGCGATCATGGTTGCCGGCGATGACGATGATCTCCAGCGCGCGGCGTTCCTCGGCGGCGCGCGTGCGCAGGCGCTCCAGCAGGCCGATCGCGGCGAGGGCGGAGGCGCGGGATTCCACGAGGTCGCCGCAGATCACGAGCTTGGCCGGCCGGTAATCGTGCAGGAGCTTGTGCAGGCGGGCCTCCACCTCCTCCATGCCCCACTCGGGCACGAGCATCCCGGCGGCGCGCGCGGAGCGTTCCCAGCCGAAATGGAGGTCCGCCACCGCCAGCCAGTTTTCCTCGGCGCAATACAGCGCGCGCCGTGAGTCGAGCACGATGCCCGGGGCGACGCGGGTCATGCCCGGCCTCGCCCCGGCCGCGGCGGGGGCGCGCGGTGGCGCGGCATCCGTGGAGGGCGCGACGGTGGCGAAGGACGGTGATGCGATCACGGCGCGCCGAGAATGCGGGCCGGTCTTCACTTTGGCAATGCCTGATTCGATCCCGGAATTTCGGAATTTATTCACTCGGCGCCGCGACGGGAATTTGGTCGCAGGACGATCCGCGACCTGGGAGCCCTCTTGCTCCTCAGATTTCCGTGTGATGTCCAGGCGAGCCCTTTTCCGCCGGACCGCGTCGCAGGATCCCATCGGAAAGCACCCGGGCGCGCAGGCCACCGCGCCCGCGCATGGCGGCGTGCGCGCCCTCGGCGAACGCCTGGTTCATCCACTCGCACGGACGGGACTCCTCCGTGCCGAGGAAGCGCACGCCTTGGACCTCGAACTCCTGGCCGACCAGTGCGTTCAGATCCGCGCCGCGCGTGAGCACGTTGCGCCGGAAGACCTCCGGTCCACGATCGGTCACCTGAAACTGCTCGCAGAGCGCTTCCCACGTCTCCTCGGCGAAGAACGTGACCTGGCCCTTGTAGTTTTCCTTATAGCCGAAAAAGCGGTCTCCCTCGATGCCGCGCCCAGCCACGCAGAGCAACTCCTTCACCTCCCGCGTCGGATTCTCGCCCGGCGCCCGGCCATGGTGGCCGAAATAATTATGGCCGGGCGAAAGGAACAGGCGCTGGACTTGCATAGGGGAGGGGAAGGATGCCTCGCGTTGCCCGGCGAAGTCAAAGGCGATGCCGCGCCTGCGGCGTGACACATGCCCGACGAATTCTGCCTTCCCATCAAGGGCGATTCTTGATAGCTGCGTCGCCTTCTATGTCTCGTTGCTCCCGACTCGTTGCGGTCCTCCTCGCCCTGCTTCCCGCCTTCGCCGTGGCTGCGGAACCCGCGTATGTCGAGCTGGTCCTGGACGCCTCCAATTCCATGTGGGCCAAGCTCGAGGACGGGCGTCCGCGCATCACCGCCGCCAAGCAGGTGCTCGCCGACTTCATCGCGCAGACGCCGGCCGATCCGAACCTGCACGTGGGCCTGCGCATCTACGGCTCGCAGGTGCGCGCCGGCCAGCCGGGCGCGTGCGATGACTCTCGCCTCTTCGTGCCGCTGCGGGGATTTGACCCCGTCGCCTTGCTCCAGGCCGTGCGCGAGGCCCGCGCGATCGGCGCCACGCCCATCGCCAAGTCCCTCCAGCTTGCCGCGGCCGACCTTGCCGCGATCCCCGCTGGCGCCCGCGCCACCGTGCTGCTCGTCACCGACGGCGAGGAAACCTGCGGGGGCGACGTGGCCGCCGCCGTCGCGCAGCTCAAGGCCATCGGCGCGAACGTCGAGCTGCGCATCGTGGGCATCGGCCTGTCGCGCGCGGCGGTGGATCGCTTCGGGAAGCTCGCGCCCATCGAGAATGCGAACTCCGGCGCCGCGCTGGCCGCCGCCCTCGGACGCGCCGTGCGGCCCATGCTGCCAGCCCCGCCACCCGCCGTGCCGAAGCTCCTGCCGGTGCGCGTCACTTTCACCCGCGACGGCAAGCCCACGACCGTGCCCGGCGCGACCGTGAGCCTCGACGCCAGCGGCAAGGTCGCCGCGCTCAGCGGCAGCCCCGACGGAGCGGCGTTCACCGGCCAAGTCTCGTCCGGTGGCTACGCGCCGAGCGTGCGTTTGGCCGGCCGGCCGCAGGCGAGGGAGTTCGCCTTGGTGAGCGTGTCCGCGGGCGCACGGAACGAGTTTGTCCTCGATCTTTCGGAATCGGCTGCCGCCACGCTCGCTGCCACACCGGCTGCCGTGACGACGGGGCAGAAAATCACCGTGGCCTTTGCCCTTGCCGCACTGCCGTCCGCGGGACGCAGGGGGCGCATCTGTCTCGCGCCGCCCGGCTCGGCCCAGGACACCGAACTGGCCTCCGCGGACGTGTCCGGTGCGAAGGGGTCCGCCGACATCGTTGCGCCGGACTTCTCCGGCGACGTGGAGGCACGCTACCTCGAAGATTTTCAGGGCGAGATGCGCCTCGCCGGCCGCTCCAATTCCGTGCGCATCTCACCGCCGCCAATCATGCTCAAAGCGCCGCCGCGCGTCGAGGCCGGCTCCACCGTCTCCGTCGAGTGGGCCGGGCCGGCCTTCGCGGACGACGTGATCAACTTCGCGCCCGCGTCCGCCGCCGAGGCCGGCGCTTACGTTGAGGGAGCCTGGGCGCGGGTCACCGCGGGCAGCCCCTCGGCGCTCCGCGCGCCGCTCGCCGCCGGCGAATACGAGGTGCGCTACTACCTCGCCGCCTCCGAGCGCATCGGCGCTCGGGCGCGGATCACCGTCACGCCGGCGGTTGCCACGCTGGAGGCTCCCGCCGAGGCGATGGCCGGCGACGCCGTGGAGGTGAAGTTCACGCCAAAGGGGGGTGCTGAGGCGCTCTGCATCGTGCTCCCCGCCGCGGAGCCCTCCGACTACGGCGACGCATGGGGCCGTCACAACGACGAGGGCAGCGTCACGCTCACCGCGCCCAACGAGCCGGGGGCTTGTGAACTACGCTACCTCGCCGGCTCCGGCGTGGTGATCGCCCGGCGGCCGATTCGCATCCTCGCGCCGCGCGCCACGCTGGAGGCTCCGGCGCAGGTGAAGGCCAGTGGCACCGTCGTCGTGAGATGGTCCGGTCCGCGGGGTCGCGGCGCATGGATTACGATCACGAAGCCTGACGCCGCCGCGACGGAATACACCTCGTATCAAAACACCACCGAGATCACCGGTCCCGCGGGGTTGAGCGTGCCAAGCGAGCCAGGCGCCTACGAGATTCGCTTCGTCATCTGGGACGGAAAAACCGTGGTCGCCCGTCGCCCGCTGCGGGTGACGCCCTGACGGGGAAAACCCGAAACTCGAAGTTCGAAACTCGAGGCAAGGCCCGAAAGGAAGAAGCAGCCAAAGATAGGAACGCGCGCGGCTGGGAGGGCAGCCGGCGCTTGCCGTTCCTTCCGGTGCTTGTTTCGAGTTTCGGGCTTCGAACTTCGAGTTTTCTTCCCCCCGATGGATTACCGCGCGCTTCTCTTCACCCGCCCCGCGGTGCGGGAACCGGAAACGCGGCCCGTGCCGCCGGAGCTGGAAGTTCAGGCGCGCTGGTTCGCGGGCGAGTTCGGCCGTCTGCTCCGCGCGCCTGACGGCGCGCCCGTGGAGATCGTGCAGTTCGGCACTTGGAACCGCGGCGCCGGCCCGGATTTCCTCGATGCCGCCGTGCGCTTCGCCGCCGATCCCGATCCGGTGCGCGGCGCGATCGAGATCGACCTCGACCCCGCCGACTGGGAGCGCCACGGCCACGGTGAAAACCCGGCCTTTGAAGGCGTGGTGCTGCATCTCTACGTTCATGCCCCACCGCCGGGCGCGCGCGAGTCCTTCACGCGCACGCGCAACCATCGCCTCGTGCCGCGCGCGCAGCTCGATCTCGCGCGCCTCGTGGCTGGCCCGCCGCCGGAGCCACCGCGCGCGCACCCCGGCCGCTGCTGCGCGCCACTGCGCGAGATCGGTGCCGAGGCTGCGCTCCGCGTGGTGCTCTCCGCCGCGCGGCACCGCCTGGGAAAAAAGTCGGCGCGCTGGTCGCGCCTCGCCGCCGCGCACGGTGAGGAGGAGGCCCTTTGGCAACTCCTCGCGAGCGCGCTCGGCTTCCATGCGAACCAGCTCACTTTCTCGCTTCTCGCCCAGCGCCTGCCGCTGCACCTCGTCCGCGCCCAGCCTGCGGCCGCGGCGGCGTGGTTGCTCGGCCTCGCCGGCTTCCTCGATGCCCCGGCGCGCGAGCTGGGCGCGGACGACGAAGCCCGCGCGTGGCGCGCCGCCGCGTGGGCGCAATGGTGGCCGCGCCGCGGCGAGTGGGAGCGTCTCATCCTGCCGCGCGACGCGTGGAGGTTGTCCGGCGTGCGCCCGGCGAACCATCCCCAGCGCCGCCTCGCCGCGCTCTCCGCCATCGCGGGCGCGTGGCCGTCGGTGCGCGCCGTGCTCGATGCCCCCGATCCGGCCACGGTCGCCTTCGCCGCGCTGGGGGCGTTGAGTGATCCGTTTTGGGACCGCCGCTGCACGCTTGCCTCGCATCCGCTCACCGCTCCGCTGGCGCTGGTTGGCGATGCCCGGGCCAGCGAGATGCTGGCGAACGTGTTCTTCCCCGCGATCCTCTCGCGCCGCCCGACCGCCTGGGAACAATTCCTCCGCTTGCCTGAGGAGCGGTCAAACCGCCGCGCCGACACCGCCGCCGCGCGCTTGCTCGGCCCGCCGGCCGCACGGCAGACGCTCCCGCGCACCGCGGCCGTGCAGCAGGGCTTGCTCCAGATCTACGAGGACTTCTGCCAGCGCGACGCGAGCGATTGCGCGCGCTGCCCATTTCCGGAGCGGGTCGGCGCGACGGGGAAGGGACCAAGCGCCTAGCGATTGGAAACCGCGACGCCTCGGTGGCGACGGGCGTCCTGCCCGCCGGGCGCCCTGGGCGCGCCGGCGCGCCCCTCCAGGACCGCCACCGCGCGGGGACGCGCGACGCAACGGGCGAGACGCCCACCCTAGCCGGGTCCCTTTCAAGGCGTCGCTCAACTCCCCTGAAACCGAGGACTCGGAAGGGGGGCTCGGGGCCTTGGGAGATTGAACGAGCGCTTCCCGAAGGCGGGGCAGCACGCGATGAGATGGCCTGGCTGAATTGCGGGGCGTTTTCCGAAGGGAGATCCCTGGATCACCGGCTCAACCCTGGCCCTGCCGGCGAAGGAGGCCGGCGAGGGTGACGCCGTGGCAGGCGAGCACCCAGGCGCCCAGCGCCGCGAGGGATTCCTGAGCCGGGCGCCACGAGCGGAACACCACGCCCTTGTCGTAGAGCACGTCCCGGCGCGACTTCGTGGTGTCGCGCGGATGGGAGGAAAACGTGCGCCCGGCGCCGTCGGCCGCGCCGTCTTCCTCGCGCGCTTCCTCGGTCTGGCCCACGAGGCCGTGGATCGTGACCAGGTTTTGCCAGGAGGGGTTGAAGAACGCGACCTTCTCATGGTCGCGGCTCATCTCCAGGCCGTCCTCGGTCCAAAGGACGCTCTTCTTCTCGCCGCGCGGGTTGAGGAAGAGGGGGCGCTCGGTGCGGTTGGACATGAGCGGCAGGGCTTGGCCGTAGATGTTTGAGACGTCCATCAGGCGCTGCACGCAGAACGAGGGCACGGCCCGGCTGAGCCGATACACGGCCGTGGACATCTCCGGCACCCGGATGACGAAGCCGCCCAGCAGGATCTGCGGGATCAGCACGAGCGGCACCCACATCACCGCCTGCGTGGGGGTGCGCACCAGCGCGGAAATCGCCAAGCCGAGCGACACGCCCACCAGCGAGGCCGCGAGGAGCGCCGCCAGCTTCAGCCCGAGCGTGGACGCGAGCACCTGGCGCAGCGGGATGCCGGGGTCCACCACCGTGCGGCCGGTCGCCGGATCGGTGATCTCCTCGTCGTTCGTGCCGCGCAGCTTGCGCGGGCCGGAGTCGAGCAGGTTGTCCGAGAGGTAGAACCACCGCGCCAGCGTGGTGCCGAGGGCCACCAGGGCGGGCGAGGGCGGCGCGATCGCGGCGGGCGTCGGCCTGGGCGTGGCCCCGGGCGGCGCGTCGGCATCGCCCGCCACGGTGAAATCGGCGTCGTCCGCGGGCGCGTCCAGGGCCTCCGGGGGGAGCAGGCGATTCGCGAGCTGGGACGAGAAGCGCGCCGAGTCGAACGGCTCGGGATGGAACGCGTGCGCCGTGGCGAAGACCGTGCCGAGGAGCAGCAGCGCCTGCGCGAAGGTGAGCAGCGTGAGCAGCAGCAGCTTGGACTGCACGTAGGCGCCCACGCCGAGGCCGGACACGCGCTCGCGCCGGAAGATGGGCAGCTCGCCGACGATCTGCTGCGCGCCGTTGGAGCAACCAAACCACAGCGTAGCCACCACAGCCAGGAACAGCCGCAACGCGGCATCCTCGGCCACCCAGCCGACCAGCACCCCGATGCCGACCGCCTGCAGGAGAAGGAAGAGAAGATTGCGCCGGTCGGCGCGCAGGATCTGCCACTGCCGCGCGCAGAGCACGCGCACCGTGTGCCACCAGCCTAGCCGACCGCCGCTCGAGGCGGGTGGCGGGGGCGTCGATTCCTCCGGCGGCGCGGCCAGGGCGCGCGCGAAGCGGGACGCGCGGAACTCCTGCTCCCACTCGGCGGCGGGCTTGTGGCCGGGCTCGCCGGGCTTGGCCTGGGCGGATTGCGCGAGGAGCCCGTAAATGCGGTCGAGCGGCGAGTTGTCGAGCATCACCGAGGCGCCGGCCGAGCCGCGCATCAGGAAGTGCTCGCGCGCCTCGTCGGCCTTTCCGAGGAAGACGAGCCGGCCGCCCTGCACGAAGGCGATGCGGTCGAAGAGGAACGCGCGCTGCAGCATGTGCGTGGTGCAGACCACGGTCAGGCCCGTGAGGCGCAGCGTCTGGAGCAGCGACATCAGATCCGCCTCCGTGGCGGGATCGAGCCCGGAGGACGGCTCGTCGAGGAAGAGCACGGTGGGCCGCGCCAGCAGCTCGATGGCGATGCTCACGCGCTTGCGCTGGCCGCCGGAAAGGTTTTCCACCTTTTTGTCCCGGTGCTCCGTGAGGCCGAGGCGCGCGATCACGCGGTCCACGAGGTCGCGCGTTTGCGCCGGCGGCAGGCCGAGGCGCAGCCGCGCGCCGTAGGTGATGGCGCGCTGCACCGTCAGCTCGCGGTGGACGATGTCGTCCTGCGGCACGAGGCCCACGCCCACCGCGCGGAGCCGGCGGCGGTCCGAGGCGGGGATGCCCGAGAGGAACACCTCGCCGCGCGTGGGCGGGAGCACGCCGGCGAGCGCGTTGAGCAGCGTGGATTTGCCCTGGCCGCTGCCGCCGAGCACGCCGAGGAACTCGCCCGCTCGCACCTCCAGGCTCACGTCGTCGAGGATCGCCGTGGGCTGGCCCCGCACGGGGACCACCACGCTCACCCCGCGCGCCGACACGCGCCCAAGGCCGGAATGGTCCACGCGCCGCACGGAAGCGCCGGTGAACTCGAAGATGTATTCGCGGATCTTGAAGCGGTCGCCGAAGACCAGCCGCGTCCGGCCGAAGGCCCGGCCGTTCAGCTCGGTGCCGAACTTCGACTCGTCGGCGAGCATGAAGCCGTCGCCCTCGCGCTCCAGCACGGCGTGGATCTTCGAGATGCGCGTGTCCTCCGGGTCCAGCTCCACGCGGTCCGTCGTGCCCGCGCGCGTGAGCGACGTGTCCGCGCGGCCGAAGACCAGGCGTGCGCGCCCGTCCAGCGGCAACTCGGTGACCGGCGCGTCGCCGAAGGTGGGATCACCGGGCCGGCGGTGAAAGTGGGCCGTCGCGCCGCCGGGCAGCTCGATCACGTCCTGGTGCTCCAGCGCCGCTCCCACGCTGGTGAGCGGCCGGCCGTTGACGAGCACCGCCGCGCCGCGCACGGGGCGGAGCACCCAGGTGACCTCGCGGGCGTCCCAGCCGAGCGTGGCGTGCCGGGCCGGCTCCTCGGCCGAGGCCACGCGCACGGCGGCGGCGGGGTCGCTGCCGATGGCCGTGGAGTCCTTGCCCAGGTCCACCACGCGCGCGCCCTCGGCGTCGGTCAGGAAAAGATGGGCGCGCATCGGGGCAGGTTCCAGCCGGGCCATTCCACACGCGCGCCGCCCGGACGTCAACGGCGGCGCAAGGCCCGCGGTCTCATTTCCAAAGGTAGCCGAACTTCACTCCCTTGATGATGCTTTGGGCCACCGCGTCGTGCGCCTCGGGGGATTCGAACTCCGTGGTCACGAGCACCGCCCAGCCTTGGTCGGGGATGGCGCGGAAGAAGATGGTCTCCTGCCGCGGGCGGTCGTTTTCCATCCGGCGGTAGCGCACGGCATGCCACTCGATGTCGCCCGCGCGGATGTCCTGGCGCGACTCGATAGCGAAGCCCGGCGGCGCGCTGCCCGCCGGCGGGGTGAAGGCCACCTTCATGCGGCGGAGCATCGCGTCGGCGTAGGGACGGTTGCGGAAGATGTTGTTGGGGAAGGGGAGCGGCGTGCTGAGGAACATCGCCTGCGTCCCCGCGCCGGCGGAAAAGCTGCGCGAGCTCTTGCCCGATTGCCGCCATCCCTCGCCAAGCGTGACCTCGCCGCCCGTGACCAGCCGCGGATAGACGCGGGGGCGCTCGTTCAACCGCAGGCCGGCCACTGCGCGCAGCTCCGATTCCCGCAGGGGAGTGACGCGGACGCCTTCCAGCGCCTCGCGCCCGGCGTCGGCCAGCGCGGCGCGGTCTTCCGGCCGCACGCCGAAGGCGACCGCCGTCACGCCCTCGGCCCGGCTGGCGACGCGCTGCGTCACGATTTGGCTGACGCCGTCGATGTCCATCTCGCCGCGGATCTCCGCCCATTCCCGCTGCCCCGCCCAGGCCACGGCTCCATCCTGGCCCGCGGTGAGCAGGGCTTGCTCGCGGCGTTGCAGCGGCGCGCCGAGAATCTTCTCCAGCCGCGCGGTGGCTTCCGCGGCGGCCGCGGCCAGCGGCATCGGGACGGCCTTCGTCTTGGCGGCTGGCGCGGGCTGGAGGCTGACGGCGAGCCAGGCGGAATCCCCGAGGCGATAAACGTCGCGCTGCTCCGCGGGCTTCCAGGCTTCGCGCAGGCGTAGCTCGCAGACGAGCTGGGCCGCCTTGATGCGGTGAGCCTTGGATGTCGGGTCAGCCGCCCAGGCCTCGGCCGAGGCGGCGGCCGGGGAGACCTTCTCCGCCTTCGGCGCGGCGGGGCGGACAGATGTGGTGGCCGGTGCCGGCTTGATCGTCACGGCGATCTCTTCACGCGCCGGCGGCGCGGCAATGAGCTTCCAGCCCGCGAGGCCAAGCAGCGCCGCCAGGATGGCGTGCGCGCCGCGCGGCAGCCAGCGCGGCCCCGCGTCGTCCGGCGGCCGGGCGGGCATCGCCGCCTCCTCGGGCGCTTCAGCCGGCACGAGTTTCAAGCGACCGGCGGCCTCTACGCTCGCACCGATCGCGCGGGCCGCGGCGAAGGCGGCTGCCACCCCGGCGAACCAAGCCAGCCCCTCCTGCCCGGCGGCCCAGCCCACCGTCGCGGTCGCGGCCGCGATTGCGGCCAGCGCCCAAAGCCGCCGCACCCAGGCTGAGCCAGGTCGTGCGACGAGCGGCCTCGTGTCCGCGGGCAGCGGGCGAAGCTCGCCCGGCTTGGCGATGCGCCCGCGATCAAGGAACATCTGCATGGCCGCGAGCAGTTCCGCCGCCGCGGCGGTCGGCAGCACGAAGTCCGAGGCTCTTCCCTGCACGTCGGCCACGCGCACGCGGCGCAGAGTTTCCGCCCGGCCTCCCAGCCGTGCCCAGGCCGATCGGCGCAACGGGCCCGAGGAGCGCACCAGTGCGATCTCATTCCAGACCAGGTCCGCGCGCTCGCCCT
>CALMOL010000203.1:0-2942 GCA_937871685.1 uncultured Verrucomicrobiota bacterium | reverse complement strand
AAGGCCGCCGCGCCGTCGTCCTCGAAGACGCGCGCCGGCAGCGGCTGGCCGCCGCCCCGCCGGAAGGCGATGAACCGGTCGCGATAGGCGGCCACCACCTCGGTGGCCGAGTCCTCCCGGCAGGTGCCGCCGGCACGCACCACCTGCACCACGGGCAGCGGCGGCGCGGGAACGGGATCCTCGGTCTTCATGAAGGGACGATGGGCGAATAATCGGTCTGGGAGGACGGACAACGAGAATCAACGCGGGTTGCCGGACCGGCCCGGCGACTCCGCCGGAGCCTCGCGCAGACTCTTGGAAAGTTCCAATGCGCCTGGATGCCCCGCGTCCAGCGCCAGCGCGCGCTCCACGAGACGGCGGGCCGCGGGCATCTGGCCGTCCTGCCGGGCGAGCAGCGCGGCGGCGCGGGCCAGCACGTTGACCCTGCGCTCCCTCTCCAGGCGGCGCAGCGCCAGCGCGCTCAGGAACGCGGCGCGCGGCGCGTCGGCCGGCAGCCCGGCCAGGGCCAAGGGCAGCAGCGGGTGCGTGGGATCCAGGTCCTGCGCCCGCAGGACGTCGCCCTCCGTCAGGGGCGGCGCCAGCAGGGCGTCCGCGGCGTGCCGAAACGTCAGCGCGGACCACGGATGCACGCCGCGCCGCGTGGGATCGCGCTCCAGGTGCCAGTTCGCGGCCGCCGCCCAGGGCTCGCTCGAGCCGGCAGGGATGGCGCGGCGCAACGCTTGCTCCAATTCCCCGCGCGCGAGCGGGACCATCGCGCCGCCCGCGCCCGTGCGCTGCGCCGCCAGCCAGCGCAGGAAGTCCGGCAGCCACGCCGGCGCCGGCCCCGCGGCCGGAAATAGCTCCGTCCAAAGGACCGCCGTTCGGTCGAGCGACGCCGTGGCCAGCCGCCGGCCGTCAGGCGACACGTCCATCGCGGTGACGCCTCCGGCGTGCCCGTGCCACAGCAGCCGGGCTGAGCCATCGCGGCCATCCCATCCGCGCACTTCGGCATCGAGCGCGGCGGTGTATGCCCGCTCGCCATCGGGCGAGAACGCCGCGGCAAGAACCGGCTTCGAGTGCCCCTTCATCATCTCCGGGGCGGTGCCTTCCTCCGCCGGCCACAGGCGCGCCGTGCCATCCTCCCCGGCGGTGAGGATGCGCGCGCCGTCCGGCGACCACTCGGCGCGGAACACCTGCCCCACTGGCCCCTCCAAGGTGCGGAGCAGTTGGCCGGACGCGGCCTCCCAAACGCGTGCCGTGCCGTCCTTCGAGGCCGTCAGCGCCAGGCGCCCGTCGGGGCTCCACGTGCCGCTGCCAACCGCCTCGGCGTGGCCGGCCAAAGTCCGCCGCAGGCCGCCCGTGCTCGCGTCCCAAAGGCGAGCCGTCTGGTCGCGCGAGGTGGTCAGCAATTGCCGCCCGTCCGGCGAGTAGCGCACCGTCCAAACCACGCCCGCGTGGCCTCTCAGGATGGCTTGGAGGCGCCCGGTGGCGGCGTCCCACAGGCGCGCGGTGCCGTCGTCCGACGCGGTGGCCAACTGGGTGCCATCGGGCGAGAAGCGCACGCTGCCCACGGCCTTTTCGTGGCCCTCCAGCCGGAGGATTTCCCGGCCGTCGGCGACGCCCCAGAGCCGTGCCGTCCCGTCCCGCGAACTGGTCGCGAGGCGCGTGCCGTCCGGGGAGAAGCGCACGGTCGTGACCGCGTCGCGATGGCCGGTCAGCGCGTGCCGCAGGCGGCCGTGGTCAGCATCCCAGACCATCGCCGTATGATCTTCCGACGCGGTGGCCACGCTGCGGCCGTCCGGGCTGAACTGCACGTTCCACACGGCCTTCGTGTGGCCGGCCAGCGCCTCGGTCAGCGGCTCGTGCACCGCTTCCCACAGGCGCGCGGTGCCGTCTTCCGAGGCGGAAAGGAGGCGGTCTCCCGCGGGATGGAAGGCCACCGCGTTCGCCGCGGCCGGATGGGCTTCCCAGCGGTCGCGCCGGGTGCCTTGGAAGCTTTCCCAAACCGACACGGACCCGTCGCCCGCGGCGGCGATGATGCGGGTGCCATCGGGAGACCATTGTGCGTCGCGCAGCGGGCTGCGGCCGGTCGGCAGGCTGAGCAACTCGTCGGCGGTGTCCACGCGCCACACGCGCGCGGTGCCGTCGTCGGAAGCCGTGAGGAAGGACGTGCCATCGGGAGAAAGGAGCAGCCGGCGGATGAGTCCCTTGTGGCCGGAGGCCGTGAGGAGGTCGCCCTCCTCTTCCTCGGCCTGCCAAACCCGCACGGCGTGGGAGCGCGCGGTGGCCGTGATGATGCGTCGTCCATCCGCGCTGAAGATGGCGAGCCGTCCGGCGTCGCCATCCCTTGCCTGCAGGCTGCGCAGCAGCAGGCCATCGCGCGCGCCCCAGATGCTCACGCGCGAGTCCGCCGAGGCCGTGAGGGCGCGCCGGCCATCCGGGCTGAACGCCACGGATTCCACCGGGGCGAGGTGCGCGTCGAAGGTTGCCACCAGCCGGCCGCCGTCGGCTTCCCACACGCGCGCCGAGGGTTCCGAGCCGCCGGTGATCGCCAGGCGTCCGTCGGCGCTGAACGCCGCCGCCGTCACCGGGCCGGCGTGGCCCGCCAGCCTTGCAAGCTCGCGTCCGTCGGCCGCGTCCCAAACCCGCGCCGTGCGGTCTTCCCCGACCGTGAGCAAGCGTCGGCCGTCGGGGGAGAATCGCACTGTCTTCACCCCGCCCGCGTGCCCGCGCAAGACTGCCGCCGGCCGCGCCGTGGCCGCGTCCCAGAGCGCGGCGGTGCCGTCCTGGGAAGCGGTGGCAAAACGACGCCCGTCCGGCGAAAAGGACGCGTCGCGCACCGCCGCCGCGTGCGCTGCCGCGCCCAAAAGCGAGGAAAGGCCGTGGAAGCGCCGCATCAGGCCGGCCAGCTCATTCAGCGCCGCGCGGGAAGCGGGCTGCTTCTCCAGCACGTCGGCCAATCG
>CALMOL010000202.1 GCA_937871685.1 uncultured Verrucomicrobiota bacterium | reverse complement strand
CCCTATCCGGCCGCCTACGGCTTGCCGTCCGGCCGATTGCCCCGAAACTTTCCGGCCTCATGCCCCGCCCACCCGCTCCCAGCCGCCCGGCCGCTCCGCTGCTCGGCGTGCGCTTGGCCGTGGGACTGGGCGCATTCCTGCTCCTCGCGCTCGGCCTGCTGAACTGGCTGGTCCGCGCCGACCACGCCCAGACCCGCGCCGGCCGGCCGCTTGACACCTACGAGAAGTCCACCGCTCCCCTCCCCACGCCGCCACCGGTGAAGGAAGACGAGGACGAGTGGGATCCCGACAAGGAATGATCGAGAAGAACCGAGAGGATGGAGGATGGCAGGGAGCCGGACACGCGGTGGAAGTTTTGGGCTGCGTGTTGATCCAAGATGAGACGGAGGGCATGCCGCGTTGCCTTCTTCGCCACGCCCGCGGATTGGCTGGCGGCGCCCGCTGCCATCTTCCATCTTCCACCCTCTCAGTTCATCCTCTCGGCCCTCCCCTTCTCCTATGATCGCCCGTGCTCTCCTCTCCGTTTCCGACAAGGCCGGCCTCGTCCCGCTTGCCCGAGCGCTGGCGGCGCGGGGGGTCGAGATTCTCTCCACCGGCGGCACCGCGAAGCACCTGCGCGAGCACGACGTTTTCGTGGTGGAAATCTCGGCCTACACGGGCTTCCCCGAGATCCTGTCCGGCCGCGTCAAGACGCTCCATCCCACCGTGCACGGCGGCCTGCTCTACCGCCGCGGCGATGCCACGCACGAGGACGAGGTCACGCGCGCCGGCATTCAGCCGATCGACCTGCTCGTGGTGAATCTTTACCCCTTCGAGCAGACGGTGAACCGCGAGGGCGGCGCGACGCTCGCCGAGGCCATCGAGCAGATCGACATCGGCGGCCCGGCGATGCTGCGCTCGGCGGCGAAGAACTACCGCTCCGTCACCGTCGTCACCGATCCCTCCGATTATTCCGCGCTCCTCGCCGAATTGGAGGCAAACGGCGGCGCGACCACCGAGGCCCTGCGCGCGCGTCTCGCCGTGAAGGTCTTCGCCGCCACCTCGCGCTACGATGGCGCCATCGCGAGTTGGCTGGGGCAGAACATGGGCGATGGCGGCGGAGACCGCCCGGACGCGCGTCCCGTGGACCAGCCGATGCCGAGCGTCGCCGCGCCCGCGGCATCCATCTCCGCCACGGCCGCCGCGCCGGCTTCACCCGCTACGCCAAGCCCAGCTCCGCTCTCGCATCCTTTCCTCGACCCCGCGCTCCCCCAAACGCCGCTGCGCTACGGCGAGAATCCGCACCAGCGCGCCGCGCTCATCGCGCCAAACTTCGGCGAGTGGTTCCAGCAGCTCCACGGGCAGGAGCTTTCCTACAACAACCTGCTTGACCTCGCCGCGGCGGCCGAGTTGATCGGCGAGTTCTGCGACGCGCCCGCCTGCGCCATCCTCAAGCACAACAACCCCTGCGGCGTGGGCACCGATGACACCAGCCTGCGCGCCGCGTGGGACAAGGCCTTCGCCACCGACCGACAGGCGCCCTTCGGCGGCATCATCGCGGTGAACCAGCCGCTCGACGAGGACACCGCCAACGCCATCGCCGAGATTTTCTCGGAGGTCATCGTCGCGCCCGACTTCACGGCCGGCGCGCTCGCCATCCTCCAAAAGAAAAAGAAGCTTCGCCTGCTGCGCCAGCTCCGGCCCGCCACGGCCGACCTGACGCCCGAGCTGCGCTCCATCCCCGGCGGCCTGCTCGTTCAAGAGCGCAACCGCGAGCTCGCCGCCGAGGAGCGCTGCGTGACGCGCCGCGTGCCGAGCGACACCGAGCTGCGCGCGCTCCACTTCGGCTGGCGCGTGGTTCGCCACGTGAAGTCGAACGCCATCGTCTTCTGTGGTCGCGACCGCACGCTCGGCGTCGGCGCCGGCCAGATGGCGCGCGTCGATTCCGTGAAGCTCGCCGTGTGGAAGGCGCGCGAGGCGGAGCTCTCGCTGCACCAATCCGTGGTGGCCAGCGACGCCTTCTTCCCCTTCGCCGACGGCTTGCTGGCCGCGCTCGACGCCGGTGCGACGGCCGCCATCCAGCCCGGCGGCAGCGTGCGCGACGGCGAGGTGGTGGCGGCGGCGGACGCGCGCGATGCCGCGATGGTCTTTACCGGCCGGCGGCACTTCCGGCACTGATACCCGGCCGATTTTTCACCACAGAGGCACAGAGCGCACCGAGATCGGAATGAGGGAAAAGAAGGGTGGCTCTTCGAGCGGATCGTCTCCCCGCCTCCGAGGCACCACGGAAAAGTTCAACACGCAGGAATGTCGATGAGCAGTCTGCTTCCCTTCGTGTTTTTCGTGCCTTCGTGGTGAATTATCAGTTCTCCGACTGCGCGTGTGCGCTCGCTCCCAATCATCGGCCACCCCTTCCCGCCTCATTCTGATCTCTGTGCCTTCTGTGCCTCTGTGGTGAAAATCAGCTTGGGTGTCAGGGCTGTTTGAAGACCTTGCCGGCTTTCATCACGAAGCTCACGCGCTGGAGCACGGTGATGTCGGCCAGCGGGTCGCCGGGGACGGCCACGAGGTCGGCGAACTTGCCCTTCTCCACGGTGCCGAGGTCCTTCTCCTGGCCGAGGAGCTGGGCGGCATTGCGCGTGGCGGCCTGGATGGCGGCCATCGGCGGCATGCCGGCCTCGACCATGTATTGGAACTCGCGCGCGTTTTGGCCGTGCGGGGAGACGCCCGAGTCGGTGCCGAAGGCGATCTTCACGCCGAACTTGTAGGCGCGGGAGAAGGTGTCCTGGATCTTCGGCCCCACCGCGGCGGCCTTCGGGCGCACGATGGCGGGCAGGTAGCCGGGGTCGTTGGATTTCTCGGCGACCCACTTGCCGGCGATGATCGTGGGCACATACCAGGTGCCGCGCTCCTTCATCAGGCGCATGGCCTCGTCGTCCATGTAGGTGCCGTGCTCCACGGAATCCACGCCGGCGCGGATGGCGCGCTTCATGCCCTCGGCGCCGTGCGCGTGGACGGCGACCTTCAAGCCATAGTCGCGCGCGGTCTCGACCACGGCCTTCAGCTCGTCGTCGGTGAACTGCGGGTTCTGGCCGTTGGCGGCAAGCGAGAGGACGCCGCCGGTGACGGTGAGCTTGATCACGTCGGAGCCTTCCTTGTAGCGCTGGCGCACGGCCTTGCGGGCGTCGTCCACGCCGTTGATCACGCCGTCGAGCGGGCCGGGGTCGCCCCGGAAGCGCGGCGCGAGGCCGTTGGTCGGGTCGGCGTGGCCGCCGGTGGTGGCGATGCTCTTGCCGGCGGCGAAGATGCGCGGGCCAACCATCCAGCCCTCGGCGGCGCCCTTGCGCAGGGCCACGGAGATGCCGTCGGTGTCGCCCAACTCGCGCACGGTGGTGAAGCCGGCCAGGAGCGTGCGCCGGGCGTATTCCTGCGCGCGGATGGTTTGGTCGGGCACCGACATGAAGAACCGCTCCGAGTAGCTCGTGGCCGAAAGCTCCGAGGACAGGTGCGTGTGCATGTCCATCAGGCCCGGCAGCACGGTGGCGGACTTGAGGTCGATCAGCTTCTCGCCCGCGGCCGGCGCGCGGTAGCCGGCCACGACCTCGACGACGCGGTCGCCCTCGATCACCACGGTGACTTCCTTGCGCGGCTGCTCGGCCGCGCCGTCGATCAGCGTGCCCGCGTGGACGAGCGTGCGCGGCGGCGGGTCCGCGGCGCGGAGGGCGGCGGGCAGGAGCGCGAGGGCGCAGGCGAGGAAGGAGAAAAGACGCATCGAAGCGGGCGGAAGGGGTCGCAGGAAAAAGGAAGGGCCATCGGCAAACGTCAGCGCGGGGCCGGCGGCTCGCCCGACGGCGGCGGAGGCGGCGGCTGACCGGCCGCGCCCGGAGGCCGCGGGCCGCCCGGCGGCGGGCCGGGACGGCGGTTGGGGCTGTCCATGTCGGAGAAGATCAGCCAGCGGACCTTGGGATCGCGCTGGATCGCGAGGGTGAACTTTCCCTGGTCCTCCGCGCCGTCCCCGAAACGATAGGCGCCGAGGATGTAGCCCACCGGGCCGTGCGT
>CALMOL010000201.1:17351-21336 GCA_937871685.1 uncultured Verrucomicrobiota bacterium | reverse complement strand
CCGCGGCGAGCAGCAGCGGGAACGTTTGGCCGCCATCGGTGGAAAGGCGGACGTTCACGGTGGGCGTGTCGATGCCATTGGCGGTCGTGCCGGCCACGTCCCAGCGGACGTTGGCCACGCTGCCGCCGGCGAAGGAGGCCGCTCCCGCCGGGCTGGTGATGCGGAAGGGGCCGAGACGCGTTTGCACCGTGACGACGACCGGCGCCACCGCCACGCCGCCGCGGCCGTCGCGCGCGACCACTCGGAAGTTCAGGGCGCGCATCGGCGCTTCCGGCGGCCCGACGTAGGAGGGGAATTTCTCGCTTGAGGCGGTGGGCTGCAGGAGGCCGGCCAGATCTGGGAAGGAGCGATCCGGCGCCATGCTCGGCGGCTGGAAGCGGAAGATCGGGCTTTGGCCGTTGTCCGGGTCGGTCAGCGAGGCCGCGGGTCCAAGGTCGTGCTGGTCGAAGGCCCACTGGATAGGGTCGCCGTCCGGGTCCGCGCCCGCGGCGGTGAGCGTGAACGTGGTGGCGTTCGGGATCACGACCAAGCGCGGTGGAATGATCTCCGGCGGTCGGTTGCCGGTGGCGGTGGAAGCGCCGCCGTTGATCGTGGCGAGGAAGCCCGTGATCTCGAGAAATGAGCTCGCGTTGAAATACGGCCCGGCCCACGGGAGCGCGTCGGCGTCGCACGACACGGAGTAGGACATGATCGTGCCTCCGCTGCCCGGCTCGTAGGCGGAGATGGGGTCGCGGTTGCCGTTGCCGCACTTGCCCAGCTCGGAGTTGAAGACGTGGCCCGCGCCGAACTGGTGGCCGAACTCATGCGCCACGTAGCCCTGCGAGAACACGTCGGAAAACGGGTCCACGTAGCCGGAGGTGCCCATGGCCTTGAACGGGTCCACGCACACCACCTCGAGCTGCGCCAAGCCGCCGGTGCGCGACTTGAAGACGTGGCCGAGGTCGTAGTTCCCGTTGCCGATCACGGCGTCGAGGTTCGTTTGATTTTGTCCGAGGATCACGCCGGCGTCGTCGTCCGAATACGGGTCGGTGGCGCCGTTCGTGTAGATGATGCGGTCGTTGTTCGCGACGAGTTGGAACGAGACCGAGAGCTCCGCCTGGTAGATGCCCGACACGCGGTTGAGCACCGTGACGATGTGCGAGAGTGCCCGCGAGACCGTGCCGCCCGTGGCTTGCGTAAACTCGCCGGTGGCTGCGATCGCCACGCGGAAGGTGCGCAGCGTGCCGCCGGTGGAGACGGCCGCGGCGGCGGGCAGCGGGCGGGCGCGCAGCTCGCGGAACATCGCGCGCTGGCTGGCCTCCGAGACGCCGCAGGTCCAGCCGTCCTTCGGGCGAACCGCGGCGCGCAGGGCGAGGGACTGATACACGTCCGCGCCCGCGCCGGGCAGCGGGTCCACGAGCCACGCGCCCGCGCGGGAAAGCACCTGCGCGTGGAAGCCGTGGTCGGTGTCGTCGAACTGGGCGGTCGCGCCGGGATCATCAAGGCCGCGCGCCGACCACGTGCGCAGGTGCGGGAACTTCGCCTGCAAGTCCGGGGGCAGGATGGCCGATTCCACTGCCGCGAAACGCAGCAGGCGGCCGTCCGGCGCGGGCAAGGTGATGATCGTGGGCGTGCCGCGCGCTTCCAGGCGCGGTGCCCGGGAGAGCAAGGCGCGCAGCGCGTCGCGGTCGAGCCGGTGCAGCCGCGATTCGGTGGCGCGCTCCTTTGCCGACTTCGCCAGCGCGTCCGTCGCGGGGAGCGGCGTCCATAGCTCCGCCGCCGTGATGGGATATCCGGGGCAAACGAACGACGCCAAGCCGATCGTGAAGAGAAACGCGCGGTTCGCCTGCACGAAGACCAGCGTCGCTGGCCGCCGACCGGCCCGCAACACGGTCGGGCAAATCGGCAAGAATAGTAGGATTCAAACGCTTGGTGTGAAATCGGCTTCACCGCGATGGAATGACCTCTCGTTGAACCAAGCCACCGAGGTAACTTCTATCGCGGGGCAGGCAAAACCACTCGCGCCAATGCTTCCAGATTTCGCCAGCGGGTGCGCTTGGAACGCTGGGGCAGGTTCCTACTGGGACCGCTGGCATCCCGGCCGGCGGGCGCCTTCCGGGCTCTTAGATTCTCGGGCCTTTGGGATAGCAGTTTTGTCGCCGACGTCCTGCGGAAGCCCGAAGGGGAAAAGTTAGATGCCCCGTGGAACCCAGCCGGCAAGAATGCCAGCGGTCCCAGTAGCCACCGCGTCGGGCAAAAGTCGGAGCACGCCTTTTCGGCCCTGCCTCGACGTGCGCTCGTGGAGCAAAAGACCGGTAGCGTTTCCGAACGAGCCACGGTCAACCCACCGCATTTCGCACCAAGCGTTCAAGTCTATGGCGATCCCGCGGGTTTTGTCCTCCAGATGCGCAACGCCCGCGCGGCGAAGATTCCGCTGAGCAGGCCGAATACGCCGGCTGATCCAGCGACGAAGGCCGCGTCCTCTCGGCGTTCCGAGTGCATCGCGAGCGTCACCGCGAACACGTAGCGCGACACGAAGATCACCATCATGAGGATCATCGGCACCCAGCTTCCCGGCACGAGGTAGGGACCGTCCGCCGCCTCCGCGCGCACCCCGCGCGGCGAATGCAGCAGGAACTCGTTCGCCGCGACCGCCACGACCATCCCCGCTGCCCAGCACGCGAGCGCAACGGGATTCCAGCCGAATCCCTGGGAGAGGCCGAACAGCGCGAACGCGGCCATCACCAGCGGGAGAATGAGCACCCTCCCTCGCGAGACGCGGCGCTCGCGTGATTGCTGCACGCCCAGCACGATGAGGAGCGCCAGGATGCCGAAAACCCACGGAGGCGTTCGGCGAATGATCTCGAGGAGGAATTGCATCGCGGGAAGGAAGCGGGAGAAACTGCCGGGCGCTTCCTATTCCTTGCGTCGGTCTTTCGCCGACGGCAATTCCAGCGCGCGGGAGAACCACTCGGTCGCGAGTCGGTCGATCGTTTGCGCGTGGGCAATCCGCTTCTCGTCCGCCGCGTCGGCCGATTCGCCGAACTGGTGCGGCAGCCCGGGGATGACCTCGCATTTCGCTTGGCCGCCGGTGACGAGGGCGGCTTGCAAGGCCGCGGCGGCCTCGCGTGCCGGACCGGGAGCAAATGACGCGTCGGCGTCGCCCTGCACGATCAAGATCGATGGCTGCAAGCGGTTGGCGGTCACGCCGCGGGCACGGGCGCGGACGTCGTAGCGCGCCGCGGCCGCACGGGACCGCTCATCCCAGGCGAAGGTGCGCCGAAGGACGCGCTCCCAATTTTCCACGTTCTGCGCCACGCTCATGGGCGCGTTCACGACCACTATGGCCTTGATCGGCACGCTGGATTCCCAGAGGGCGAGCAGCGCCGCGGCGCCGCCGGCTGAGAAACCGAACAGGCCGATTCCGCGCTCGGCTTCCGCCGGATACTTTGCTGCCAAAGCCATGATGATCGGTTCGAGTTCTTCCGTGGCCTGCGTGATCGAGCGGAAGAAGAAGCCGTTTACGAAGTCCTCTTGTTGGATACGGCGAAGCTCATCTATTCCTCCGCTTGGAAATCGGCCGGCCACCATGGGCAGGTTCACGTAGGCGAGGACGGCATCGAGCGACTCCAGCGGCACCGCTCGCGCGAGCGCCGCCGGATTCTGCGGCGGGCCGAAGCCGTGATACAACACGATCAGGCGGGTTCCCAGGCGCACGGTTTCCGGCCGAGAAACGAGGACGGGCACGCCGGCGAAGACCAGCTCTTCCTGCACGCGAATGGGCGGGGCATCGCCGGCCATGATCGGGCCACCGGCTAGGCAAAGCAGGGTGCTGAAAAACCAGCGGAGGGAACGATGCACGGGAGCAGCGAAGGAGCGCCGCGGCAGGCCCCGGTCAATCCTCGGCCACGCGAAGCAACGGGCCATGCTTGCGATTTATACCCAGGGGCGACCGGAACCGCAGAATCACTTGGTCGGCCCGTTGCAGAGGCGGGGGGGGGGGCGC
>CALMOL010000201.1:0-17341 GCA_937871685.1 uncultured Verrucomicrobiota bacterium | reverse complement strand
GTCCGCGAATGGGGACGTGCCGCCTATGATTTTCTTCCCGGGTGGACGTCGGCAGGGCATTCGGCAGCGGCCACCCGAGAGAGGGCCACAGGCGGCACGTCCGCGGCGCGGACAGAGCCGCCTCTACAACAAGGACGCGGCCGATTTTGTAACTTTGATCGCGCGTCGGTATCGCGCGGTCGGAAAGCCTTCTCACCGCACCGGCCAGCCCAGCCCGATCCAGGCGCGCATCATGCCATAGGCGACCAAGCCGGCGGCCGGCAGGGTCAGCACCCAGGCCCACAGGATGCGGTGGACCACGGGAAGATTCAGCGAGGAGAAGCGCTTCGCGCAGCCCACGCCCATGATGCTCGTGGAGATGGCGTGCGTGGTCGAGACGGGCATCCCGAGGCCCTGCGCGGCCATCAGCACCGTGGCCGCCGTGGTCTCGGCGGCGAAGCCGTGGATGGGCTGAAGCTTCACCATCTTTTGCCCCATCGTGCGGATGATGCGCCAGCCGCCGGCGGCCGTGCCCGCAGCCATCGTGAGCGCGCACGTCACCTTGATCCACGTCGGGATGTGGTCGGAATTCGGCCCAAGGGAAGGGACGCGCAGGAAGTCTAGCCAAGGAGGCAGGTCGGAGAGCGCGCCCGAGGCCGTGGCCGCCACGAGTGCGAGGGCGATGATGCCCATCGTCTTCTGCGCGTCGTTGGAGCCGTGCGAGAAGCCCATGTAGCCGGCGCTCACGAGCTGAAGCTTGCCGAACACGCCGGCCACCACCGTCGGCCGCCAGCGCGCCACGAGCAGGTAGAGCAGCGACATGATGAGAAAACCCAGCACGAAGCCGAGGATCGGCGAGGAAATCATTGGCACGAGCACCTTGGGCACTAGGCCGTCGCCCTTGAACCACGGCGCGCCGGCCTTCGGCGCGTTCCAGATGAGCGCGGACCAAAGGCTCTGCCCCGCCGGCAGGATGTCGGCCGCGGAGGCCATCGTGGCGCCGCACAGGCCGCCCACGAGCGCGTGGGTGCTGGAGGACGGCAGCGCGAGCCACCACGTCAGGAGGTTCCACACGATGCCGCCGACCAGCGCACTCACGATCACCGCGGTGTTCACGTAGGCGGCGTTGACCAAGCCGGTCGAGATCGTCTTCGCGACCGCCGTGCCCCACAGCGCGCCGACGAGATTGGTGCACGCCGCCAGGATGATGGCCTGCCGGGGCGTGAGCACCTTGGTGGACACCACCGTGGCGATGGAGTTCGCGGTGTCGTGGAAGCCGTTGATGTATTCAAACATCAACGCCACCAGCACGACGATCAGGACGAGGGTCATGGCAGGGAATCAGTTGGCCGCGCAGCCGATGGGGTCAGGCACGGAGAACACGGAGGAGGAAAGAGGCGTGGAATGGTTGATTCGCTCGGCGGATTTAGGGCGGGATTGGGAGCATCCGCGCAAACGCCCCGGTTCCCCTCTCCGTGCCTCCGTGGCAGATCGATCCATCACGCGTTCTTGAGGGCGACGTGGAAGACGACGTAGCCGGCGTCGCGGCAGCGGTCGATGCACTTTTCCAGCAGCTCGTAGATGTCCTTCCAAAAGACCACCGTGCGCGCGTCGGAGGTGTCGCGGTAGAGCGCGCCGAGCAGCTCGTTCATCACGCGGTCGGCGTCGCCCTCGAGGGACTGGAGGCGCTCGTATTCGTTCTTCACATCCTCGCCGTGCGCGCCCTTGCGCAGGGCGCTCACCATCGTGGCCACCCCGGCGGCGGCCTGGCCGAGAATGGCGAGCTGGCGGCCCACCGCCTCCACGTTCACGCCGGGCGGGGCGACGGCGAGGCGCTCGGCGATCTTCTCGGCGTTCTTGGAGATCTTGTAGAGCGCGGCGTTCAGGGCCTCGATGTCCTCGGGCTCCAGCGGCGTCATGAAGATCTTGCACAGGGCCTCGGTGATCTCCTGCGAGACGACCTTGTGCCGCTTGCGCGTGAGGGCAATCGCGTTGCGCGCCTCCGCCGACGCGCCGGCGGGGATCTTCGGCAGGATCTGGGAAAGCTCGCCAGCGCTTTCCTTGGCGAGGTTGCCGCTGGCCTCGAGCAGGCGGAAGAATTGGTCGTCGCGGCCGAGCAGGCGGTTGATCCAGGACATTGGATCAAGGTGCCGAAGCCCGGTCCAGGGCCAAGGAAAAAGGGCTTTTGCGCTTGCTCGCTCCCTCCGGTGGCGGAAGAGCGCGCGGAGACCGTGATTCCATGAGCGACGCGCCCGCCCCCAGCCCGCCGAAGGCTTCCACGTGGCGGACCGACCTGCCGCGCGCGTGGCGGCACGCGTGGGGCGCGGTGCCGTGGGTGTGGCGCACGCATCGCGGGGCGGCCGCCGGGATGACGGGCATCACGGTGGTGATGGGCCTGCTGCCGGCCGCGCAAGCGTGGGTGGGCAAGCTGATCGTGGACGCCGTGGTCGCGGCGGCCGGCACCGCCGCGG
Source organism: uncultured Verrucomicrobiota bacterium (assembly GCA_937871685.1). Taxonomy (GTDB): domain Bacteria; phylum Verrucomicrobiota; class Verrucomicrobiia; order Chthoniobacterales; family SZAS-18; genus SZAS-18. The sequence continues at coordinate 14,891 of CALMOL010000201.1, read as the reverse complement.
GCGCGGGGAGCGCGTGGGATTGGGGAGCGTTCCGCGGCGCGCTCGGCCCGGTGTGGGGCTACCTCGCGATCGAGTTCGGCTTGATCATGGCCAGCGCGATCTGCGCGCAGGGGCGCGAGGCGTTGCACTTCATCCTCGACGAGAACCTCCGCGCCGAACTGAACCAAGTCCTGATGCGGAAGTCGCTCCAGCTTGACCTGAGCTTCTTTGAGGACTCGGAGTTCTACAACATGCTTCAAAAGGCCGGCCGGCAGTCGGACTGGCGGATGATGGCGGTGGTGGAATCCGGCTTCTCCGTGGCGCAGACGCTCCTCAGCCTCGCCTCACTGCTGGTCCTGCTCGTTGCGTTCTCCCCGTGGATCGCGCTGCTCATCTTCGCTTCGGTAGGGCCTGCGCTCTGGCTGCAGGCGCGCCTGAGCGAGCGGCGCTTCGCGATGGAGAGCGCGCGCACGGCCGACCGGCGGCGCCGACGCCGTCGCGGCCGTGCTGCCGCGCGGCTACGACACGCCGCTCGGGAGCTGGTTCGACGACTCACGCCAGCTCTCCGGCGGCCAGTGGCAGAAGGTCGCCCTCTCCCGCGCCTTCATGCGCGACGCCGAGGTGCTGGTGCTCGACGAGCCCACCTCTGCCCTCGACGCCCGCCGGGAATACGAGCGCTTCCAGCAGCTCCGCGAGCTGACCAAGGGCAAGACGACGATCCTGATCTCCCACCGCTTCTCCACCGTGCGGATGGCCGACCGCATCCTCGCGCGCGACGGCGGTGAGCTGGTCGAATGCGGCTCGCACGCTGAGCTGATCGCGCGCGACGGCCTCTACGCGAAGCTCTTCCAAACGCAGGCGGAGGGCTACTTGGGCGAGGAGACGGCGACGGAATCTGTCCTGCTTCTCGCGGGCGCAGCATGATCGACGCGGCCTGCCCGGCCGCTACTTTTGTCCCAATGAATGCGCCAGTTTTCAGTCGCTGTGCATGGGGAGCAGCCCTCACCTTGTTTGCCACTGCTGCGATGCCCTGGCTGCCCGCCGCGCCGGCCGCCGCCCCCAAGGTTGTCGCCATCACGCCCGCGCCGGGTGCCACGGTGGACGCAGCCACGGCCGAGATCCGGATCGAGTTCGACCAGGACATGGATTCGCGCGGCTTTTCCCTCTGCGGCGGCGGGCCGGCCTTCCCCAAGGTCAGCAGCGCGATCCGCTGGCAGACGTCCCGCGTGCTGGTGGCGCCCGTCCAATTGCAGCCGGGGCACGCGTATGAGTTCTCGCTCAACTGCGCGTCGGCGCTCGGGTTCAAGAACGCGGCGGGCGAGACGCTGCCGCCGCTGCCGGTCCGGTTTTTCACGCGCGAGGGCGCCGCCGGCGTGCCCGGGGAGCGTGAAACACGGAACCGGCGCGCGCTGGCCGCGCTGCGGCAGGCCGTCGATGAGCGCTATTCCTATCGCGACCGCGTGGTGCAGGACTGGGACGCCCTGTGGCGGCGCGCGGAAAAGGAGCTCGATCCCCGCGCGGAGCCGCTGGCCTGGGCCACGCAGGCGGGCGCGATCCTCGCGGCGGCGGAGGATGGGCACTTCTCGTTCAAAACCGGGGAAACTTTCGTCCCGACGTTCCGGGTGAACTTGCGCCCCAACGCCGACCCCGCGCGCCTGGCCAGGCTGGTTCCCGGCTGGAAGGTCTTCGGTCGGAATCTCGCCGCGGGCCGCTTCCCCGATGGCACCGGCTATGTGCTCATCGGCACGTGGCAAGGCAGCGACGCGGAGTTTGCCCCTCTGCACGCGGTGCTGGACGAGCTGATTCGACTTGGCGCTCCCGGCCTCCTCGTGGACGTCCGCGCCAACTCGGGCGGCGACGAGCGGCACGCTTCGGCGTTTGCGGCGCGCTTCGTCTCGAAGACGGCCGGCTTCGCCCGGCAGCGCGTGCGCGACCCGCAGTCGCCGGAGGGATGGCAGGTGTGGCAGACGCGCGAGATCGCGCCTGCGGCCGACGCGGCCAAGCGCTTCGGCGGCAAGGTCGCCGTGCTCATGGGGAACATGTGCTTCTCCTCCAACGAGTCGTTCCTGCTGATGATGCGCCACGGCGCCCGCGCGAGGCTCTTCGGCGAGCGCTCCTTCGGTTCCTCAGGCAATCCACTCCCGCACGACCTCGGCAACGGCGTCACCGTCCTGGTGCCCTCGTGGCAAGCGGCGGACCCGGACGGAAAGCTGATCGAGGGCACCGGTGTCGTGCCCGACGAAGAGGCGAAGCCTGGGGACTCGTCCGAGCGCGATGGAATCCTCGACGCGGCGCGCCGGTGGATGGAAAAGCGCTGAAGCTTCGTTCTTGCTCAGCGATCCCCCGGCGGCTTACCTCACGCATGGGACGGTTCCGCCCCGACGGCGTCGGCCGCCGGCTTCGGCGCCGCCCCGCGCACGCCGAGGCGTTCCAGCACGACGTAGAAAATCGGCGTGAGGAAGAGGCCGAAGAGCGTGACGCCGATCATCCCAGCGAAGACGGCCACGCCCATGGCGCGGCGCATCTCGGCGCCGGCGCCGGTGGAGATCGCCAGCGGGAACACGCCGGCGATAAACGCGATGGACGTCATCAGGATCGGGCGCAGGCGCAGGCGCGCGGCTTCGATGGCGGCGGCCACGACGCCGCGGCCCTCCTCGCGCAGCTTCACGGCGAACTCGACGATGAGGATGGCGTTCTTCGCCGCGAGGCCCATGAGCACGATCAGGCCGATCTGCGTGAAGACGTTGTTGTCGCCGCCGGTCAGCCAGACCGCGAAGATCGCGGACAGCAGCGCCATCGGGACAATGAGGATCACCGCGAAGGGTAGCCGGAAGCTTTCGTATTGCGCCGCCAGCACAAGGAAGACGAGCAGGATGCAAAGCGGAAAGATGTAAACGCCCGTGTTGCCGGCGACGACTTTCTGGTAGGTGAGGTCGGTCCACTCGACGGCCATGCCCTTTGGGAGCACCTCGGCCGCGATGCGCTGGAAGGACGCCTCCGCCTGGCCGGAGGAGTAGCCGGGCGCGGCGGCGGCGTTGAACTCGGCGGCGGGGTAGCCGTTGTAGCGCATCACGCGGTCTGGGCCGTAGCTCTCACGCACCTTCACGAGCGTGCCGAGCGGCACCATCTGGCCGGCGGCGTTGCGGGTCTTGAGGCGCGTGATCGCATCGGCACGATCGCGGAACTCGGCGTCCGCCTGCGCCACGACCTGGTAGGTGCGGCCGAAGCGGTTGAAGTCGTTCACGTAGAGCGAGCCGAGGTAGATCTGCATCGTCTCGAAGATGTTCCCGAGTGGGATGCCCTGGACCTTGGCGCGCACGCGGTCCACGTCGGCGGCGAGCTGCGGCGTGTTCACGGTGAAGCTCGAGAATCCGCCGCCCAGTTCCGGCGTCTGCGCGGCGCGCGCGATGAGCTGCTGCATGGCGGCGTAGAGTGCATCGTAGCCGAGGCCGCCGCGGTCCTCCACGTAGGCCTTGAAGCCGCCGATGGTGCCGAGGCCGTTGACCGGCGGCGGCGGGAAGATGGCGATGAAGGCGTCCTCGATGCCAGCAAACTGCTGGTTCAATTCCCGCGCGATGGCTGGGCCGGAAAGCGCGGCGCCCTTGCGTTGCTCAAAGGGCTTCAGCGTCGCGAAGACGATGCCGGAGTTGGGGCTGTTCGTAAAACCGTTGATCGAGAGGCCCGGAAAGGCCACGGCGCCTTCCACGCCGGGATGGCGCAGCGCGATCTCGGTCATCCGTCGGATCACCGAGTCGGTGCGGTCGAGCGAGGAGGCGTCGGGCAGCTGCGCGAAGGAAACGAGGTATTGCTTGTCCTGCGTCGGCACGAAGCCGGAGGGCACGCGCTGGAACAGGCTGCCGGTCGCCAGCACGAGGCCGACGTAGAGCAGGAGCGCGACGGCGCTCACGCGGATGAGCCGGGCCACGCCGGTGGCGTAGCGATTCGAGGCCCACGCGAAGACGCGGTTGAACGGGCGGAAAAACCAGCCAAGCCCGCGATCCATCCAGCGCGTGAGCAGGTCCTTCGGCGCGTGGTGGTCCTTGAGCAAGAGCGCGGCGAGGGCCGGCGAGAGGGTGAGCGAGTTGATCGCCGAGATCACCGTGGAGATCGAGATGGTGATCGCGAACTGCTTGAAGAACTGCCCGGTCAGCCCGGAGATGAACGCCGTCGGCACGAACACCGCGGAGAGCACCAGCGCGGTGGCCACGATGGGTCCGGTCACCTCCCGCATGGCGATGCGCGTAGCCTCCACGGGCGAGTGCCCGAGCGCAATGTTTCGCTCCACGTTCTCCACCACCACGATGGCGTCATCGACCACGATACCGATGGCGAGCACGAGGCCGAAGAGCGAGAGCGCGTTGATCGAGAAGCCCAGCCCAAGCATTACCGCGAAGGTGCCGACCAGCGACACGGGCACCGCCGCCAGCGGAATGATCGAGGCACGCCAAGTCTGGAGGAAGACTATCACCACGATGACCACCAGCACGATCGCCTCGAAGAGCGTGTGGACCACGGCCTCGATCGAGTTGCGCACGAAGACGGTGGGGTCGTAGGCGATGGCGTAGTCGATGCCGGCCGGGAAGCTCTTCTTCAGTTCAGCCATTGCCTCGCGCACCGCGGTGGAGACAGCGATGGCGTTCGAGCCGGGCAACTGCGAGATGGGAATGGCGACGGCGGCCTTGTTGTCGAGCAGCGAGCGCAGCGCATAGTCGGAGGCGCCCAGCTCGATCCGCGCGACGTCGCGCAATTCCACGCGCTCGCCGTGCGTGCCGGTCTTGATGATGATGTGGCCGAATTCCTCCTCGGTCGCGAGGCGCCCGCCGGCGTTGATGAGGAGCTCGGTGTCCACGGGGCCGGCCACGGGCTGCTGGCCGACGGCACCGGCCGCCACCTGGACGTTCTGCTCGCGGATCGCGGCGACCACGTCGCTGGCGGTGAGGCCCTTCGCGGCGACCTTGGCCGGGTTCAGCCAGATGCGCATCGCGTAGTCGCCGGAGCCGAAGAGCTGCACCTGGCCGACGCCGGGCAGGCGCGCGAGGACGTCGCGGACTTGGAGCGTGGCGTAGTTGCGGACGTAAACGTCGTCGTAGCGCTTGTCCGGCGAGAAGAGGTGGACCACCAGCGTGAGGTCCGGCGAGCTCTTGATCGTCGTCACGCCGATGCGGCGCACTTCCTCCGGAAGCTTCGGCTCGGCCTGCGCCACGCGGTTCTGCACCTGCACTTGCGCCTTGTCGAGGTCGGTGCCGAGCTTGAACGTGACGGTCAGGGTCATCACGCCGTCGCTCGTGGCCTGGGAGAACGTGTAGATCGAATTCTCCACGCCGTTGATGGATTGCTCCAGCGGCGTGGCGACGGTCTCGGCGATGGTCTTCGGGTTCGCGCCGGGATACACCGCGCGGACGATCACCGTGGGCGGCACCACCTCGGGGTATTCGCTCACCGGCAGGCGGAAGAGGGCGATGGCACCGACGAGGAAGATCAGCGTCGAGAGCACGCCCGCGAAGATCGGGCGTTTGATGAAGAAATCGGAAATGTTCATGACCAGGGAGGGCGAAAGCCGCGGATAAAACGGCGGGGAGTTGGATCAGCGCGCGGCCACGCCCGCCGGGGCTTCCGGCGCCCCCTCAAGGCTCACCGGCGCGCCGGGACGCACGCGCTGCAGGCCCTTCACCACCACTTGCTCGCCGACGCGGAGGCCGTCGCGGATGATGCGCTGGCCGCCGGCAAGGGCGGCGCCGAGTTTCACGGGACGCTGCTGCGCCTTGCCGTCGGCGGCCACGGTGAAGACGAACTTCTGGCTCTGGTCCGTGCCGATGGCCTGCTCGGAGATGAGCAAGGCAGGATGCGGCGCGGTGATCGGCACGCGCACGCGGGCAAAGAGGCCAGGCAGGAGTTGCCCGTCGTTGTTTGGGAACACCGCGCGCAGCACGAGGCTGCCGGTGGCGGGGTCGAGGCGATTGTCGCTCGATTCCAGCCAGCCGCGGCGCGGGAAGTCCGACTCGTCGGTGAGCTGGAGATCCAGCGGGATGCGACCGTCGGGACCGGCGATGGTGCCGGCGCGGACGAGGCGATTGAAGGCGAGGGCACTGGCCTCGTCGATGTCCACGTAAACGTAGGCGTCGCCCGCGGAAACGATCGTGGTGAGCAGCGTCGCGTTGGTCGGCGCGCCGGAGATGAGATTGCCCGAGGTGACGAGCGCACGGCTCACCCGGCCCGCGATGGGCGAGCGGACCACGGTGTAGTCGAGGTCGAGCTGCGCCGTGGCGAGCGTCGCCTCCGCGGAGCGCACGGCGGCTTTGGCGACGACACCACGCAGCTTGCGCGACTCCGCGTCTTCCTTCGAGATGGTCCGCGCGGCGAGGAGTTCGTCGGCCCGCTGCGCCTCGCGATCGGAAACCCCCGACATCGCACGCGTCCGAGTGACCTCGGCGGCGGCGAGATCGGCCTGCGCCTGATACCAGCGCGAATCGATCACGAAGAGCACGTCGCCCGGCTGGACGAGCTGCCCGGCTTGGAAGCGAACTTCCTGGATGTGGCCAGAAACGCGCGGCCGAACCTCGACGGACTCGATCGCCTCGACGCGGCCGGTAAGCTCGATGGTCTCGGTGATCGAGCGTTCCTCGACTGCCGCCACGGTGACCTTCGGGGGCGGAGGCGCGACGGGCACCTCGGCGCCGGCGTCGCGATGGCCAAGCAGGCGCACCGCCCCAAAGGCCGCCACACCGACCAACGCGATGATCCCAAGCAAGCGAAAGGCGAGTTTACGCTTCGCCGCAGGGCGAGGCCGCGAGATAGGCGCTGGGACAGAGGACTTCGCCACGGAAACTGGAGCAAGGAGAGCGGGGTTCATGAGAATCTGGAGAAAGTTTGAACCAAGTAGTTGACTGTTTAGCTAGCAATACGGCTCAAAAAAACGCGCTGGGCAGCGCGTGGGCGTTGAAGAGGGAAAAGCGGACAACCTCAGGCGGCGGCTGCCTCGCGACGGCGCGGGCGCAACAGGTTCAGTCCCATCTCGGGGAGCATTCGGACGAGTTCCGGATCGTTCATTACCCGGGCATGGCCGACGATGCCCTCGATCAGCCCAAAGAGAGCTAAGCTCGTCTCGGCGGGATCACACGACTCGATGGACCCCTCGGCTACGGCAGCCCGGATGGTGGCCTCGTAGTAGCGGCGCTTGCGGGCGCAAATCTCCCGCAGCTTCGCCGAGATCATCTCGGTCTCTTCTTGAGTGCTCAACTCTGAGCCCAAACAGGCGACGGGGCAGCCAAGCACCTTGCCGTGGCGGGATTTCAGACGGATCTGCTCGTCATAGAAAGACCCGAGCACGCCCTTCAAGCGCTCCAGCGGAGCCTTCGACAGGGAAAAGTGAGCATCCAGTTCGGGCTGCCAGACTTCCAGCCACATTCTTTCCAGCGCGGCCGCGGCAAGGTCGGCCTTTGACTGGAAGAAGTAGTAAAAGCTCCCCTTCTTCACGTCGGCCCGCTGGCAGATGTCGTCGATGGTGACCGCGCCGTAGCTCTCCTCCCAGACAAGATCCATCGCCGCGCTCATCAAGCGCTCTTTGGCGTCGGAGGTTCTACCCATGTGTTGAGTTTAGTTTACTATTTAGTCAACATCAAGGAAAGTCTCTTGGCGGAGTGTCATTCGAACCCTGGCTCGGTTCGGCAAAGGCTGCGGCACGCTGATCGTGACCTGTCGGCTAGCCGACAAGTTACCAGCATCATGGGCGCATGACGTCAGCCCCACCGGTGAGAATGGCTGCGATGGCGCCATCGTCAGGACTGCGAGCGCTTGCGCTCGGCTTCAATGGCGGGATCGAGGCGCAGATAGAGCTTGAGCGAGCGGCAGTCGATGACGCCCGCGTAGAACCCGAGCAACTCCTGGCCGAGGTAGCCAAAAACCGGCTTGCCGCCATGCATTTTCGGGGCGGCACCCTGGCGGATGTCGGCTACGCCGATGCCCTGCGGAGGCACGGAGAAAGCGCCAATGAGCAATTCTTTGAAATAAGCCATGTCCACCCGGCGAGACTCGCCCCCCACGTCCGACATGCCCAGGCCTCGCGTGGAAGCGCGGGACATGCCGTGGCCGCGCACGGCCGCCTCGTCCACGAGCGTATACGGTGCCCCGGTGTCGATCACGAGCCAGCCCGCGTGGCCGTTGAGGGTGATCGGCACCAGCAGGCCTTGGTTGGTCGGGACAATCTGGATTTCCTTGCAGCCGCCGGCCCGCAGGCCTCCGGACAAAGCCGCCGAGGCGCTGGGAGCGTTCGGGGCCTTGAGGTAGAGTTCCTGCCGGAAGCAGTCAATCACCCCTTGGTGCTTGTTGAGGAAGTCGATCCCGAGCAGTCCTTCTGTGGTCCGGCCGTTCTTTCCTCCCCCGACGAACGAGCCGATGGATGAGACCGGCGTGACACCCGCCTGGTAGTCACCTACGCGGAAATCCTGCACGTCCCCCGCTTGGCGGGAACGGGAAACGCGACTCATGGCGCCATACGTGTCGCCCTTGTGCTCGGTAACCTTCAGGCCCAGGGACTGCATTGCGCCGGGCGTGATCACCGTCATGTCGGCGCCGGTATCCACCACAAGATCCATGTGCTGGCCGTTGAGAATGACGCGGGCCTGGGAATGGTTGCGGTAGCGCTTGAGCGGGACGCGCGTGAAGCCTTTCTCGAGCAGGAAGCCGCCAACCCCCGAGACGCGGGCCGGCGCGGCTGAGGAAGATGAGACAAAGCCAATGGCGGCAACCAAGACGGAAACAACAAGGAATTTCATGGGAAAAACCATCAAGGGGTTAGGGGAGCCTCCACCGTGGCCGGACGGAGGCGCGCGCCTTTATCAAAATTCCATCAAGAATCAAGAATGAGGCATGCCGATGCATGAAACTCGGCACCCTCGTGCGCCTCCCTGGGTCGGGGTCGGTCCGCGAGCTTTCAAGTAGCCAGCGCGGCCGGAAGCGGGTCCACCGGCAGGCCCGCCAAACGCTGGCGCAGCTCGCGGCGCGCCAGCCACAGGCTGACCCCGCCCTGGAGCCACACCGTCGCCACCGACAAATGCCAGAGCTGGTCGAGCGCGAAGCCGGGCTGCCGCGACAGCCAGATGGCGGGCACCGCGAAGGTCACGAGGCGCGTGGCGCTGCTCACCAGCGAGGGCAGGGTATTCCCCAAGCCCTGGAACAAGCTGGACGCCGTGAACGTGAAGCCAGCGGCCACGAAGTTCCACGAGACGATCTCGAGGAACCGCCCGCCCACGGCGACCACGCCCGGCTCGTCGGTGAACAAGCGGACGAGCGCCGCCGCGCACCCCTGGCAGAGCAAGGTCAGCGCGAGCATGATCCCCCCGCCCAGCAGCGCCGCCGCGCGGAACGCCCCGCGCACGCGGTCTGGGCGGCGCGCGCCGAAGTTCTGGCCGACGACCGGGGCGGTCGCGAAGGCCACCGCCATCGCGGGAAGAAAGACCGACTGCATCACGCGCCCGCCCACGCCGAAGCCGGCCTGCGCCTCCGCGCCAAAGGGCCGGATCACCGCATAGACCACGCCCATGTAGATGAAGAGAAGCGCGAACTCGCCGCCGGCCGGCAGGCCGATGCGCAGCAGTCGTCCCCACACGTCGGGGCGCGGGCGCCACTGCGCGGGCTGGATCGAGACGTATTTCTCCAGCCGGGCGAAATACCCCGTGAGCACCGCCACGCCGAGGGCGATGGAGAGCGTGCTCGCCAAGCCCGCGCCGGCCACGCCCATCGGCCGGCCCGTGCCCCAGCCGGCGATCAGCACCGGCGCGAGCACCACGTTGCACAGCACGGCGAGCGACTGCACCACCATCGTGGGCTTCACGATGCCCGTGCCGCGCAGCGCCGCGCCCATCGCCACCTGCGCGAATTGCAGCGCGAGGCCCGGCAAGAACCAATGGAGGTAGTCTGTCCCCGCCGCGGCGGTGGCCGCGTCCGCGCCGAGCCGCGCCATGTAAACGCCCGAGAGCGTATAGCCGCCCACGAGCGTGATCGCGGCGCACAGGGCGGCGAGCGCGAGCGACTGGTTGAAGACGAGATTCGCCTCGGACTGGTCTTTGCGTCCGACGGCCTGCGCGATGAGCGCCACCACCCCCACGCCGAGCGTCTGGGTGAGCGCGAAGATGAGGAACATCACGTTGCCCGCCGCGCTCACGCCCGCGATGGCGGCATTGCCCAGCCGCGCGACGAAGTAGAGATCGACGACGAAGTAGAGCGTCTGCAAAAGCATCCCGGCCAGGATCGGCAACGCCATCGTCACGATCTGGCGGAGGATGGGTCCTTGGGTCAGGTCTTTCATGCCCGTCCGTGCCCGAAGCGCGCGGCATCATCAAGGCGAAAGCCGCGCCGGCCGGCGGGCTGCGCAAGAACGGCGTGGCAGCAGTCACTCCCGCAAGAACCCCATGCGGATCCAGCGGTGACGAACGCCGCGCTTGGAGAACGGCGGACGCAGCCCATTCAACTTGGTTCCGCAAGGTAGGCCGAAGGCTTTGGAGTGCGGTGGCAAGCGACAGCGCGACACCGCTTTGCATGAGAAGCCGCGGCCTCGCAGAGAAAGCGGTGTCGCGCTGACGCTTGCCGCCGCACTCCAAAACGCCGCCGGCCATCCGCAAGCTTCCGCCAGCAAGTGCGATAGCTGGATCGAAAATGGGCTAGGATTTCGGCATGAACACCCAACCGTTTTCCCTCCAGGGCAAGATCGCCCTCGTCACCGGCTCCTCGCGCGGCATCGGCGCCGCCATCGCCCGGCGCCTCGGCGCGGCCGGCGCGAAAATCGCGGTCAACTACGCCGGCAACCGCGCGGCGGCCGACGAGGTCGTGGCCGCCATTGCCGCCGGCGGGAGCGAGGCCATCGCCGTGCAGGGCGACGTGGCCAAGGCCGCCGACGTGCGGGCGATGTTCGACGCCGCAATCGAGCGGTTCGGCCGCGCGGACATCCTCGTGAACAACGCCGGCATCATCCTCTACAAGAAGCTCGCGGAGATCACCGATGAGGAGTTCGACCGACTTTTCGACATCAACGTGAAGGGCACCTTCTACGCCCTGCGCGAGGCCGCAACGCGCTTGGCCGACGGCGGGCGCATCGTGAATTTCTCGAGCACTACCACGCGCATGATGCTGCCGACCTACGGCGCCTACGTGGCGTCGAAGGGCGCGGTGGAGCAGATGTCGCGTGTCTTCGCCAAGGAGATGGGCCCGCGCGGGATCACCGTGAACGTGGTCTCGCCCGGCCCGGTGCGCACCGACCTGTTCATGACCGGCAAGAGCGAGGAAACCGTGCAGCGCATGGCGGCGCTGTCCGCCTTCAATCGCATCGGCGAGCCCGACGACATCGCCGAGGTGGTGGCCTTCCTCGTGAGCGACGGGGCCGCGTGGGTGAGCGGCCAGAACGTCGGCGCGAATGGCGCGGTGGCGTGACTTTCAAGGTGGACGGCGCGATCCCTCGCGCCGTCGGGGCGGCAAAGCCGCCTGAAATCTTCGGCGCTTCGCGCCCGCAATGGCGCGGGGACCGCGCCGTCCACCTTGGATGGCAAGCCCCGTGGCCGTTTTGCCTCTGTTCTCAGGCCGCTGTGCCGGCGCGGGCCAGCTCGGCCACGTCAGGCATCGATTCCACGCCCCACGCGAGCTTGAGGAGACGATCAGCCTGGTCCTTGGGCAGCACGCCGTCGGCGAGCTGGCGGAACTTGAACTCGAGGTCCTCGTTCGTCATCGGCTTGGCCAGCGAGCCGATGGCATGCTCGACGTGCTTGGTCAGCGTGCGGCCGTCCCGGGTCTTCACGGTGAGGAAGGTCTCGTCCTCGTGGACGCTGGGATCGATGCTCAGCGCCACGCGGTCGCGCAGGGCGATGACCTGCGGGTCGCGCACGACCTCGTCGGTGTATTCCTTCATGCCGGCGTAGCCGCGCACCAGCGCGACGGCGGCAGAATGAAAGACGCTGAACTTTCCCTCCAACCCGGTTTGCGGCGTCTTCTTGCCGGTGAGCTTGAGCACGAGCGGATGGCCGCGCACGGCGATGCTCTCCACTTCCTCCGGCTTGAGGCCCTCCTTCTTGAACTGAATCATGCCGTCGATGATCGGGTGGATCACGATGCCGCAGGCGAAGGGCTTGTAGGTATTCAGCGCGATCTCGAAACGCTCGCCCAGGCCCTGCGTGAGCTGGTTGTAGTCGTGCTCGCGCGAGGCGGCGTAGATGTAGGCTTCCTTCCCCTCGAAGGCCTGCTCCGTGGAGGTGAAATTCTTCGCGGCGAGGAGCGCGGCGAGCAATCCATTCTCCGCCGCGCGGCCGGGATGAAAGCTCTTGGTCATCGTGCCGAACTGGATCTTCAAGCCGCCGGCCTCCGAGGCGGCGAGGCCCAGCGCCCAGAGCATCTGCTTCTCGTTCAGGCCGAGAAGCTTGCCGGCCGCCGCCGCCGCGCCGAAGACGCCGCAGGTGCCGGTGATGTGCCAGCCCATCTCGTAGTGCGAGGGATACATCGCGTTGCCCAGCCGGCATTCCACCTCGCCGCCGAGGATGAAGGCGTGGAGGAAATCCTGGCCGCTCACCTTTTGGTGCTCGGCCAGCGCGAGGAGCGCGGGCACCACCGGGCCGGCCGGATGGATGATCGTCTTGAGGTGCGTGTCGTCAAAGTCCAGCACGTGCGAGGACACGCCGTTGACGAAGGCCGCCTTGAGCGGGTCGAGCTTCTCGCGGCGGCCGAAGAGGGAGGCCTCGGCCTTGCCCGAGAAGGGTGAGATCGCCGCCAGCGCGCAGTCCACCGTCTCGTGGCGCGAGCCGCCCACGGCCACGCCGATCCAGTTCACCACCGAGCGCACCGCTTCCTCGCGCACCTTGGCCGGGATGTTCTCCGACCGCGAGCCGAGCACCCAGCGCGCGACCGTGCGCGTGACCTCCGGCGGCGGGGCCGGGGATGCCGCGGGCGCGGCGGTGTCAGCGACGGAAGCAGCCGCCTTTTGCGCCTGGGCGAAGCGCGGCAGAACGGCGCTCGCCCCGGCGGCCAGCGCGGCGGTGGTGAAGAAGCGACGGCGGGAAACGGGATTCATGGCGGGGGAACGGACCAATGGATGGCATCGCTCCTTCGCGCCGGCGCGGCCGGGTGGGAAAGCTCGCTATTCGATGTGCTCCACGCCCACGATGAATTCCCCCGCGTCCCGCACCGCGCCGGCCACGGTCAGCTCGACGGGCGCATGACGGCGGGATCGCTCCCGCACGGGAAGCGCCTCGGCCTCCGCGCGCCATCCCGACGCCAGCCAAGTCGCGAGTGGCACGAAGGTCGCCCGCCCCCGGACCGCCGGCCGGCGGCGCGCGTTGCCGGTGTTGAACGGCGTCACGAAGGCCGCCGCGGCGTGCCGGGCGAGCAAGGCCGCGGTGTCCAGCGTGAGCAAGACCTGCGGCCGGCCGCCGCACGCGCCGAGCATGCGTTCCATCCGGGCGCGGTCGCACCAAAAGAAGACCATCCCGTTGAGCAGGTCATACCATTGCGCCGGCGTCATGCCCACGAGGCATCGCTGGAGCGCGCCGGCCGGCATGGGGAGCTGGTCACGGATGGTCACCTGGTCGGCGAGCGGCGTCAGCGCCCGGCGCTGCGCGTGGGAAAGGCGACGCCGCGCCGTCGGCGAGAGGCCGGCCAGCCGCATGAGTTCCCGCGCGCTGAGAAGGCCGTGGCGCTGCACCGAGGGCCAGTTCGGCTCCTCGACCAAGTGATAAACTTGGCTGGGCAGCGGCAGGAGGCGCGGGGCGTCGGGCATGGTCACCACCTTCATGGCGCGAAAGCGCGGCGGTGGCGAATGCTCCGGCCGGTCCCACTCGCGGGATCGCTGCGTCCCATCGACGAACGACGCCCTCGCGGCCAAGCCTCGGCGATCCCTGGAAGGCCGGGCGCAGACGCAATGGCACGCGCCGTGCAATGCTCGCCCGCCCATGCGCATCGCCCTCCGTCGCCTGCTCAAGTCGCCCGGCTTCACCCTCCTCGCGGTGCTCACGCTCGCGCTCGGCATCGGGGCGAACGTGGCCGTCTTCTCCGTGGTCAACGCCGTGCTCCTGCGGCCGCTGCCCTACCCGGAGCCGGACCGGCTCGTGCTCCTGCGCGAGAAGTCGGCGCAGTTCGACGCGGGGTCGGTTTCCTACCCGAACTACCTCGACTGGCGCGAAGGGCAGAAGTCGCTCACCGACCTCGCGCTCTACCGCCGCGAGAACTTCAACGTTTCCCTCCCGGCCGCTCCCGGCGCCACGGCGGAGCCGGAGCGAGTCTTCGGCGCGCGGGTCACGGAGAATTTCTTCGCCATCCTCGGCCTGGCGCCGCGGCTCGGGCGCGCCTTCACCCCGGAGGAGGATGCCCCCGGCGGGCCGCGCGCCGTCCTGCTTTCCGACCCGCTTTGGCGGCGGATGTTCACCTCCGCGCCCGACGTGGTGGGCCGCACGGTCATGATGGACGGCGTCGAGCGCACGGTTGTCGGCGTGATGCCGCCGGAAGCGCGCCTGCCCACGCGGAGCGAGTTTTGGGTGCCGGTGGGCGAGCTGCGCTCCAGTCCCGGCACGCTCCTGCGCGGCGCCCACGGCGGGTGGTCTTCCCTCGGCCGGCTCCGGCCCGGCGTGACGCTCGCGCAGGCGGCCTCCGAGCTGAACATCATCGCGGCCGACCTCGACCGGAAGTATCCCGACACCAACGCCGGCCGGCGCGTCTCCGCCTCGTCGCTGCTCGAGGGCTACGTGGGCGACTACCGGCACTCGCTTTGGCTGCTGCTCGGGGCGGTGGGCGGCGTGCTGCTCATCGCCTGCGCGAACGTGGCCAACCTCCAGCTCGCCCGCGCCGCCGGCCGCGCGCGGGAACTGGCGGTGCGCGCCGCGCTCGGGGCCGGGCGGGGCCGCCTCGCGCGCGAGATGCTCGCCGAGAGCGCGCTGCTCGCGGCG
>CALMOL010000200.1 GCA_937871685.1 uncultured Verrucomicrobiota bacterium | reverse complement strand
TGCCCGGCGCTGGCCTGCTTCGGGCCGGCGCCGGGGCAATTTGGGCCGGCGCCGGGGCAGTTTGGGCCGGCAAAAGACGGTTTGGAGCAAGGGGAAGGGCCAGCGCGGGCGACTTTCTTCTGGAGCGCGCCTTCTTGGCCCCTCGGGTGGCTCCTTCGGCCACGCCCGGGGGCGGCGTGGGCTCGGTGGCGAGCGCGGGAACGCGGGGCAGGGGATTTCCCCACCCGCCCGACCGAAGCGTCCGAAAATGCAAGCTCAAGCGGCGGCCGCGAGGCTCCGATCTTTCTTCCAATGGGCTCACCGCGCCGGCTTTCCGCGGAACGCGCTGGCGGCCGCAACGAATTGCGGGTAGGGCGCCGGAAGCCGAGGTGGACCGAGGAGAAGGGAGATGGAAAATGGCAGGCCATCTTGCGCGGGGTATTACCTGCTTGCCGACGACATCTCGCGCCCTCCTGGCCCCGCCCGCCGCCCTCACCTTCGCTCCCCGCTCATGCGCCTCTACGATCTCACGCTGCCGCTTTCCTCCGCCACCGTCCCGTGGCCGGGCGACATCGGCTTCACGCGCACGCCATCGATGCACATCGCGGACGGCGCGAGCGTGAACCTTTCCTCGATGGCGATGAGCCTGCACAACGGCACGCACGCGGACGCGCCCTGGCACTTCGACGCCGCGGGCGTGACGATGGACCAGGTGCCGCTGGAGCCTTACCTCGGCCCGGCCGTGGTGGTGGAGGCATTCGGATGCGAGGGCGAGGGAATTTCCGCGACCGCCTTCGACGGCGTGGACCTCACTGCGGCGCCGCGCGTGCTGCTCAAGACCGCGCCGCAGCAGGACCGCACGCATTTTCCGCCCGACTTCGCCGTGCTCACGCCGGAGGCCGTGGCGCGCTTGGCGGCGGCCGGCGTGCGGCTCGTCGGCGTGGACGTGCCCTCGGTGGACAAGCCGGACTCGAAGACGCTACCCAACCACCACGCGCTCGGCGCGGCCGGGATCTTCATTCTCGAGAATCTTCACCTCGGCCCGGTGCCGCCGGGGCGCTACGAGCTGATCGCGCTGCCGCTGGCCATCGTGGGCGGCGATGGCTCGCCGGTGCGCGCGGTGCTGCGGGAAATCTGAGCGCCCCGGTCGGCCGCGCCCGCCATGAAACGCTTCCGCGCCCACGCCTGGCCCTTCCTGGTGCTCGTCCTCGTCGGGCTCCTGCTGTGGCGCGAGAGCGGTCGGGATGGGAATTGGGCCGCGCAAGTGGACGAGTCGTTCCTCGACTGGCTTTCGGCCAACGCCGGCGGCCGCGGCGAGACCGGTCCGGACGCTTCCTCCGGCGTGACGCTCGTGGAGATCAACGACGCCGTGCTCTCCGAGCGTGGACGCGGCCCGCTGTCGCCCTATGAATACGCGCTCTTCCTCCAGTCCGCCGAGACTTTGCGTCCGGCCGTGACGGCGATTGAGCCCGCGCTGAGCTGGACGCCGTCCCAGCCCGAGCAGGAGCGCATCCTCGCCGCGCGGGCCCTGCGCGTGCCCAAGCTCCTCCTCGGCTGCACGCTCGGTTCCGCCCTCGCGGCGGGTGATCCGGAGGCCGAGGAAGAGGCCGCGCCGCTCCTCGCGCCGTTGCCGGCGGGCTTGCGCGAGGTCCAGGGGGATGCCTCGGCCTTCCCCACTTTTGAGGATCTCGCCGCGCGGCCGGCGCGCGAGCTGGCCGCGCTCGCCGCGGGCGTGGGGCCAGTGAATCTCGCCGGTGCTCCGCCGCGCGTGGTGCCGCTGGTCTTCACGTGCCGGGGGCGCGTGCTGCCTTCCTTCGCGCTGCTCGCCGCGGCGCAATGGCTCCAGCTCACGCCGGCCGACATCGTGGTGCGCCCCGGCTCGCACATCGCGCTCGGCGACAAGCGCCGCATCCCCATCGACGCCGCCGGCCGGATGCTCATCGACACCCGCGCGGCCCGCCGCGTGCCCCGCACCGGTCTCGACGAGCTCCCACTCCTCGCGCAGCAGGCCACCGAGAGCGGGACTTCCGCGCCGCCGGTGGGCAACCGTCCTTTGACGCCAGGAATCCGATCCTTTCCCCTCCCCTCGCCCGGCTCGGTGCTAATCCTTGGCCGCACGGACGCCGCCTCGCGGCGCCTCGCGTGGCCCGATGGGCGCGCCGGCGCGCCCGTCGAATGGATTGCCGCCGCCGTGGCCGCCATTCAGCGCGGCGACTTCGTGTGGCGCGCGCCCGCTTCCGTTGAGATGGCCCTTCTGCTCGCCTTCGCCGCGGCTGGCGCATGGCTCGCCGGCCGCGGGCGCGCCCTCGCCTTGACCGTGGCCGGCGCCTCGCTCGGCTTGTATGCGCTGGCCGCGCTGGTCTGCTACGGCCAGGGCCGCGTGTGGCTGCCGCTGGCGCTGCCGGCCGGCATGATCCTCGGCGCAACGCTCCTCGCCGGCACGATCCGGGGACGGGCTTGATGGTTGCCAGCCTTCCCTTTTTGCTTCTCGCTCGATCATGTTCCGTCCCCCTGGCGACTGTCCCCAATGCGGCGAGTTCGTTCCCGCCAAGGCCAAGGCCTGCCGCGAGTGCGGCGCCTGCGACAAAACGGGTTGGAGCGAGGACACGGCCTACGACGCGCTGGACCTGCCCGAATCGGCCTACGAGGACGATGACGGCCATGTGGCCGCCACCGCGCGCCGCGGGCAGGACGAGGCGCGACGCCAAGCGCGCGCTTGGTTTTGGCGCACCGTGGCCGCGCTGCTCCTGGCCGGTTTGCTGTGGCTGACCTTTCGCGGGCTGGCCTGAACCCTTGCTCGGGACGAACTCAGCCCCCGAGCGAGAAGCGCACTGCCACCGTCAGAGCACCCTCCGTCGCCCGACCGCCCCGCACGGCCGCGGCGAAGCGCCACGCGCGCCGCACCGTGTCGCATGCCGCGGCGTCGCAATCGGCTCGGCCGGACGACTGCGCCACGCTCACGGCCTGCGGGCGGCCATCGGTGCCCACCATCACGCGCAGGCGGGCCACTCCCTGAAAATCCGCCGAGCGCGCGCCCGGCGGATAGGGCGGCAGCGGGCAGCTCAGCGCCTGCGGCCCGCGGTCCGCGACGCGCGCCCCCGGCGTTCCCGGGACGCTCGCCGCGCCGCCGGAACTCGCCGCGCTGGCGACGCTCGGACGCGGGGCCACCGTGGCGGCCGGCTTGGGCGCGACCGCCGGACGGACGCGCGGCGGCGCAACTGCCTTCGGCGTGGATCGGGCGGCCGGCGGCGGGGATTGCTCGATGCGCTCTTCCACGCGCTCCTCGATCAGCGGTTCAGGCGTGGGCATCGGCGCTTCGTCCTCGACCGGACGCTGCTCCACCACGAGGGGCGCGGGGGGCTCCGGGGCCAGCGCGGGCTGCTCGGCAGCCATCGAAGCCTGGGAGGCGGCGCTTTCCGCGGACGGCTCGGTGAACTCGACCATCTCGAAAGAAATTGCCGGGCCACCCTCGGCTGGAGCGACGAACTTCGGCCTCCAACCTTTTGGCAACTGTGCAAACATCACTCCGACGTGCAGCGCGAGCGCCGCAGCTACGGCCCAGCGTAGCCGCTTGCGATCGCGCGTCTCAGTCTCATTCATCCAGAGCGTGCCAATGAGGGCTCGGCGAGGAAGCGCTGGCAATAAAAACCTTTGGCTGGGGCAGCTTTTGAACGGCGCGCTCTGATCTACTCTGGAAATATCCGGCAAATCCTCTCCTCGCCGGCCGCCGGCCGGGTGCGGCGTGGGTCCAATCCAAGGGAGTGATGCGCTTGACATTCTCGGGCGTTGTTGAATCTGTGTCTCAATAGCGCTGAATTCAACGGTCGTCAATTCGTCTGTCGCACGGTCTTGGATGGCGCTTCGCCGAGTCACTTCACTGGCCCTCACCGCCGGTGATTTCCGGCTCGGTCACCTTCACCTCCGCCTTAACCCACCTTCCATGTCCGGCTTTCGCCGCCCCTCCCTGTCCGTTCGCCGTCCGGCCCTTCTTTCGGCGGCGGCTCTCTCGCTCCTTTCTGTCGCTCCGGTCCTGCGTGCCCAGCAGGAAGGCGCCGCTCGTCCCGCCACCGCTCCCTCGGATGTGGAAGTGACCGTCACCGCCACGCGCACCGAGCGCACCCAGCTGGATACCCCCGGCAGCGTTTCCGTGCAGCGCGCCGTGGACTTCGAGCGCAACAACGTCACCGAGCTCTCTGATCTTGTGCGCAACGAGACCGACGTGGCCGTGCCCCGCGCCTTTGGCGGCACCGGTCCCGTGTCCCGCACCCGGCCCGGCGCCCTCAATTTCAACATCCGCGGCATCGACGGCAACCGGATCCTCTTCCAGGTGGACGGCATCCGGCAGCCCGACCAATTCACCTTCGGCAACACCACCACGATCGGCCGCGATTACCTCGACCTCGCCAACTACAAGCGGCTCGAGATCGTCAAGGGCGCTGCGTCCGCCCTCTACGGCTCGGACGCCATCGGCGGCGTGGTTTCCTTCGTTACGCTCGACCCGTCCGACATCCTCGGCGTGGTTTCCAACCGACCCTTCGCCTTCCGCCTGCGCGCCGGTTACGACGGCTTCGACGACTCGCATTACGAGACGCTCACCGCGGCGTGGCGCATCGGCCGGCTTGAGTTGCTCGCGCAATACACGCGCCGCGACGGCAACGAGGTTGATTCAAAGGGTGAGGCACTTCTCAATACCCGCGGCGATCGCGGCGAGAACCCGCTCGTCTTCCACACCGATTCCGTGCTCGCCAAGGCCGTGTATCGCTGGAACGAGTCCAACGTCACCAAGCTGACCGGCGAATACCTCACGCGCCAGACCGACTTCAACCTCATTAACGCGCGCCGCACCACCTCGGTGGTCACCGCTGGCATCCCGACGTTCACGGACATCAACAACGTCCCGGCTTCCGACCACGTTGAGAGCTTCCGCATCTCGCTCGATCACTCCTACGTCAAGCAGCCGGCTGGTGGCCTCTCGAAGGACTCGAAGGGCAAAGCCGTTCCCGCCGCCTCCGCCGGCTGGGAGGACGCCTGGCTCGCCGCGGCCGACTTCAAGGTCTATTACCAGGGCGCTCGCGACGGTGAAAGCGCGCGCGAGGACCGCGTTTCGCGCCGCGCCGGCCGCGCCGACCAGGCGATCGTTCAATTCCGCACCTTCCGCTACGAGCAGAACCTCGTCGGCGGCAACGTGCAGCTCCAAACGCGCCTGACGCTCGGGCCGACCTACCACCACTTCACCTACGGCGTGGACGTGCAGGCCTCCGAGATCTCTCGCGACCGCGACGGCACCCAGATCAACTACACACTGGGCACCACGACGAACTTCCTCAACCCGGATACCTTCCCCGTGAAGGACATTCCGGACACAGACATCCTGCGCGTCGGTGGCTACTTCCAGGACGAGATCTCCTTCGGGCGCGACAAGATCTTCACCATCATCCCGGCCGTGCGCGTGGACTACTACCGCGCCGAGAGCACCGTGGATCCGATCTACCTGCGCACCTCGGGCGGCCAGTTCCCCATTGATTATGAGAAGACCAGCGTCACCCCGAAGGTGGCCGCGCTCTTCAAGATCACCCCGCGCCTCACCTTGAGCGGCCAGTATTCCCGCGGCTTCCGCAACCCCACGCCGGAAGACCTCAACGGCACGGTCACGAACCTCCAGTTCTTCTACCGGACCATCGCCAACCCCGGCCTCAAGTCGGAGACCAGCGACAACTTCGACCTCACGCTGCGCGGCGACCTGCCCGGTCTGAAGTTCCTCGTGTCCGGCTACTACAACCGCTACCGGAACTTCATCAACACCTTCGCCAACGCCGGCATCGACGCGAACGGCCTGACGCTGTTCCAATCGCAAAACATCGGTAAGGCGGAGATCTACGGCGTCGAGGCCAAGGCGGAAACCCCGCTCGGCTACTGGGCGCCCTCGTTGGAAGGCTTCGCCGTCGGCGCCTCCCTCGGCTACTCGCACGGCGAGGACGAGACCTCCAATCGTCCGCTCAACTCGATCCAGCCGCTCAAGACGAACCTTCAACTCCGCTACGACGCGCCCAATGGCCGCTGGGGCGTGGCCTTCAACGCCGCGTTCATCTCGCGCCAGAACCGCGTGGACTTCGTGTCCTCGCCCGGCCAGTTCATCCCGGACTCGGCCCAGGTGCTGGACATCACGGCCTACGCCAACGTGACCAAGAACGTCCGCGTGAATGTCGGCGTGTATAACCTCGCCAACGAGAAGTTCTGGTATTACCAGGACGTGATCGGCCTGCCGGGTAACCGCATCGACATCGGCCGCTTCGCCCAGCCCGGCACGCACGTGAAGGCCAACGTAAGCCTCACGTTCTAAGCTCGTCGCTTCAGAACGAGACCGTGATCAGTGAGCGGTGAGACGTGAGAAGTGGGATGCAGGCTCGCTATCCGCGAGTATCCACTTCTCACCGATCACCTCTCACTTTTCACTTTTCCCCCTTCACCGGGCCCCGAATTTCTCACATGAGCACCACCGCTGCCCCGCACCCGCTTCTTGAACGCCTCGCCGCCCTCCAGGCCGCCGAGCCCCGCCTCCGCGCCCGCGACGCCGCCGCCAAGCTTGGCGTGACCGAGGGCCAGCTCGTCGCCGCCCGTGTATCCACCGGCGAGGCCCGCGTATTGCGCGGCCCGTGGGGTGACCTCATCAAGCGCCTCCCCGAGATCGGCCATGTGATGTGCTTGGCGCGCAACGAGGCGGCCGTGAATGAACGTCACGGCAAATACGAGACCGTGGAAATCTTCCCACCGATGGGCAAGGCGCCGCCCATGGGCCAGGTGGTCGGGCCGGACATCGACCTGCGCATTTTCCTCGCCCCCTGGGGCTCCGGCTTCGCGCTTGCCGAGGAGATTAAGGACGGCACGCGCCACTCGTTGCAGTTCTTCGACAAGCACGGCGTGGCGATCCAGAAGATCTACCCACAAGACGACGCGGACACGGCTGCTTACGAGAAGATCGTCCAAGACTTCCTTGCCGAGGCGCAGTCGCCCGAGCTCTCGGTCGAGCCGGAGCCGGAGAAGACCGCCGACCCGGATGACGCCTCCGTGGACGTGGAAGCGTTCCGTCGGGACTGGGACGCGATGCAGGACACGCACCAATTCTTCTTCATGCTGCGGAAGCACAAGGTCGGCCGCGAGCAGGCCCTCCGCCTCGCCGGCGAGGAGCGCGCCCGTCCGGTGGCCGCCATGGCGCCACGCACGCTGCTGGAAGCCGCGTCCAAGAGCGGCCAGGAAATCATGATCTTCGTGGGTAACCGCGGCATCATTCAGATCCACACCGGCCCCGTGCGCAACATTAAGCCTATGGGGCCGTGGATCAACGTGCTCGATCCCGAGTTCAACCTCCACCTCCGCGAGGATCTCGTGGCCCGCGCCTGGGTGGTGAAGAAGGCCACCAAGGACGGCACCGTCACCTCCATGGAGATCTACGACGGGGCTGGCGAGAATATCGCCCTCTTCTTCGGCAAGCGGAAGCCCGGCCAGCCCGAGCCCGAGGGCTGGCGCGAGATCGTGAACTCGCTGGCCTGAGCGCGCTTTGCCCCGCTTAGCCGCTGTCGATCCCGGTCTGCTGCACGGAACGAAAGCGCCGCGTTGTGGAGTGCGGGAGCTTGCTCCCGCTTTCAACACGCTCCCGCCGCCATCGGTGCCACCGCCATCCTCCTCCGCCACCCCGGCCTCCCTCGTCGCCGTGTTAAGAGCGGGAGCAAGCTCCCGCACTCCCCAACGCACCCAATGAAGCCACGCTTCCTTCCTTTTTTTCTCTCTGCCTTCCTCGCGACGATTTCCTCCGTCGCCCTCGGCCAAAACCGCGTCGTCTCCGTCGGCGGCGCCGTCACCGAGACGGTGTATGCGCTCGGCGCGGAGGAAAAACTCGTCGGCTGCGACACCTCCAGCGCGTATCCCGAGGCGGCGACCAAGCTTCCGCAGGTCGGCTACGCGCGGCAGCTCTCCGCCGAGGGCGTCCTCGCGCTCAAGCCCGACCTCGTGCTTGGCACAGATGAGACCGGCCCCCCCGCCGTGGTGCAGCAACTGCGCGATTCTGGCGTGCGCGTGGTCCTCGTGAAGGCCACCGATCACTCCGTGGCCGGCACGCAAGCGAAGGTGCGCGAGGTGGCCGGGGCCATCGGCCTTAAGGAGAGAGGCGAGGCCATCGCCGAGAAGGTCGAGCGCGACTTTGCCGCCGTGGCGAAGCCCGCCAAGGCCCCGCGCGTCCTTTTCCTCTATGCGCGCGGCGGCGGCACCATGAACGTCGCCGGCCGCGCCACCGCCGCCGATGCCATCATCGGCCTCGCCGGCGGCGTGAACGCCGTCACCGGCTACGAGGGCTACAAGCCGCTCACCGCCGAGGCCGCCGCCGTGGCCGCGCCCGACGTGATTCTCCTCCCCTCCCGCGGCATGGACAGCGTGGGCGGTTTGGACGGCGTGCTCTCCCAGCCCGGCCTCGCCCAGACGCCGGCCGGCAAGGCGCGCCGCGTGATCGCGATGGATGACCTGCTGCTGCTCGGCTTTGGCCCGCGCGCCGGCGAGGCAGCGGCCGACCTGGCCAAGCGGCTTTCTGCGCCGATGCCATGAGCCGAACTCGCGGCGGGGCTTCCTGCCTACGCGTGCGCGATTTGAAATGAGCGTCACCGTGGGCTCCGATCCACTCCCCCGCCCTGCGGGCGCGGAGGGATCGCGGCCGTCCGAAGCCATCACGGAGACCGCCACGGTGTCCTTCTTCCCCGCTGAGGTCAATGCGGGCTCGAACCTCGCGCCCGCCGGCGACGCGGGCGGAGAGGTCACTGCCGCACTGAGCGCTCGCCGTCGGCGCGCGCGAGGCGCGCTGCTGCTGCTTGCTCTCGCACTCGGCGCCGTGATGATCGTCTCCGCCGGCATGGGCGCGCTGAAGATTTCGCCTGGGCAAGTGGTCTCGATCCTCGCGCAAAAGGCGGGCTTGCCGGCGATCACCGCCGTCGAGCCTGGGCAGGAGGCGGTGCTGCTCGGCGTGCGCTTCCCGCGCGTGGTGATGGCGGTGCTCTTCGGCGCAGCCCTGGCGGTGGCTGGCGCCTCGATCCAGGGACTGTTTCGCAATCCGCTGGCCGATCCCGGCCTCATCGGCGTGTCCACCGGCGCGGCACTCGGCGCGGTGGCGGTGATCGTCGTCGGCGCGCCCGTGGCGGCATGGCTGGGGCCGACGCTGAAGCCCGCGTTGCTGCCGCTGGCGGCCTTTGGCGGTGGCGTGCTGGCCACCTCGGTGGTGTGGCGGCTTTCGCAGGCCGGCGGCCGGGCCTCGGTGGCGGCGCTGCTGCTGGCCGGCGTGGCGATGAATGCCTTCGCGGGCGCGGGCACCGGCCTGTTTACTTTCATCGCCACCGACGCACAGCTCCGCAACCTGACGTTCTGGTCGCTCGGCTCGCTCGGCGGCGCGACGTGGGGTGGCCTCGCGGTCTCCCTGCCGCTGCTGCTCGTCGGCTTCGCGCTGCTCTTCTTCCAGCGCCGCGCGCTGAACGCGCTGCTGCTCGGCGAGGCGGAAGCGGGCCACCTCGGCTTCTCGATGGACCGAGTGAAGCGCCTCGTGGTGCTCGGTTCCGCGCTGCTCGTGGGCGTGACGGTGGCGTCGGCCGGCGTAATCGGCTTCATCGGCCTCGTCGTGCCGCACCTGCTGCGCCTGTGGATCGGGCCGGACCACCGCACGCTGCTGCCGGGCGCCGCGCTGCTCGGCGCGATCCTGCTTTCGACCGCCGACCTTGTCGCACGCACCGTCGCAGCCCCAGCGGAGGTGCCGGTGGGAATCGTCACCGCGCTGATCGGCGCGCCGTTCTTCCTGTGGCTGCTGCGCCGCGAGAGCGGGCGGATCTGAATGAGATGGACCGAGAAGATGGAGGAAGGAAGATGGCAGAAAACGCTCCTCACACCCAGACCGCTCCCGACACGAGGGAGCGCGCCCTGCCATCTTCCGTCTTCCCTCCTCCATCCTCTCCGCCCTCTTGGCCGGCGCTGCGCGCAGAGGGCGTCTCGTTCGCCGTTCCCGGCCGCAAGCTCGTGGACGGCATCTCGCTCGCGCTTCGGCCGGGAGAATTGACCGGCATCGTGGGCGTGAACGGTGCGGGTAAATCCACGCTCCTGCGCTTGCTCGCGGGCGACCTCGCGCCCGTGGCCGGCTGCGTGCTGCTCGATGGCCGCGCGTTGCCCGCCTGGGAGCGCGCCGAGCGAGCACGCCGGCTCGCGGTGCTGCCGCAGGAACTCCAGCTCCACTTCCCGCTCACCGCCGCGGAGGTGGCCCTGCTCGGC